>CAMPHL010000115.1 GCA_946885905.1 uncultured Pseudomonadota bacterium
GCGTCGGCCAGCGCGCGGCGATCCTGGAAGACAGCCTGCGCGAGCTGTCGACGCTCACCGAGCAGGTCATCGTGAAACGCCTGCAGAACGTGCCCGGGGTGGGCCAGGTCGATGCCGGCGGGGGCGTGGCGCGCCAGGTCCAGATCCAGTTGAAGCCTGCCCAGATGCAGGCGCAGCGGGTGGGCGTCGACGAGATCATCGCCGCCATCCGCGCGGCGAACATGGACGTGCCCGCCGGCCGCATCGAGCATGGCCCGACCGAGCAGCTCGTGCGCGTCGAGGGAAGGATCAAGGAGCCCGCGGGCTTCGGCCGGATCATCGTCGCGCGCCGCGCCAACGGGCCGGTCTACCTGGAGCAGGTCGCCGACATCGTCGACGGGGAGCGCGAGGCCGCATCGCTGTCGCGCCTGAACGGCACGCCCGCGATCACGCTCGACGTCCTGAAGGTACAGGACGCGAACATCGTCGAAGTGGGCAACGGCGTGAAGAAGGCGCTCGTGGATCTCAAGCGCGACCTCCCGGCCGACGTCACGATCCAGGTCACGGGGGCGAGCGTGGACTGGATCGAGAAAGCCTTGACCGGGATGAAGACCACGATCGCGGAGGGGGCGCTGCTCACGATCTTCATCGTGTTCCTGTTCCTGCACTCCTGGCGAAGCACGATCATCACGGGCCTCACACTGCCCATCGCGGTCATCGCCACGTTCGTGGCCGTGTACGTCTTCGGCTTCACGCTCAATTTCCTCACCCTGATGGCGCTGTCGCTGTGCATCGGCCTGCTGATCGACGACGCGATCGTCGTGCGCGAGAACATCGTGCGCCACCTCGCCATGGGCAAGGACCACTACCGCGCCGCGCGCGAAGGCACCGACGAGATCGGGCTCGCGGTGATGGCCACGACCTTCGCGATCGTGGCCGTGTTCGTCCCGGTCGCGTTCATGTCCGGCTTCATCGGCAAGATCTTTTTCCAGTTCGGCATCACGGTGGCCGTCGCGGTGCTGGTGTCGCTCTTCGTGAGCTTCACGCTCGACCCCATGCTCTCGGCGATCTGGCACGACCCGCCCGAGGGCCGCTTCCGGCGCCTGCCCTGGCTCGCCCGCGCGATGGAACGCATCGAGGGCGCGATCGAGGGCGCGCACCGCGTCTACGGGCGGCTGCTCGAGTGGGCGCTCGGCCGGCGCAAGACCGTGCTCGCGATCGCATTCGCGGTCTTCGTCTCGAGCTTCTTCGTGCTGCCGTTCGTGGGCACCGAGTTCGTGCCCGAGACCGACGAAGGCTTCATCTCGTTGCGCCTCACCACGCCCGTGGGCTCGAGCCTCGAGTACACCGACGCCAAGACGCGCCAGGTGGAGGAGATCATCCGCACCTATCCCGAGGTCGAGTTCATGACCGCCCGGGTGGGCGCCTGGGAGGGGCGCAACTCCGCCCGCGTCAACGTGAAGCTGGTCGATCGGCACAAGGTGAAGCGCCCGAGCCAGAAGGAGTTCGAAGCCAGGGCGCGCAGGAAGATCCAGGCCATTCCAGGCGTCGAGCTCTCGGTCGGCTGGAACCGACCGATCTGGATCAACCTGCTCGGGCCCTCGAACGAGGGCCTGCAGAAGGTGAGCGACGATGTGATGGAGAAGATCGCGAAGATCCCCGGCATCGTCGACCTCGAGTCCAGCCTCAAGGCGAACAACCCGGCGATCACGATGAAGGTGAACAACGAGCTCGCGAGCGACCTGGGCCTCACCGTGCAGCAGATCGGCTCGGCCGTGAGGCCTTTCGTGGCCGGCGACGTGATCAGCTACTGGCTCGCCCCCGACGGCCAGAACTACGAGGTGAACGTCCAGCTGCCCAGGTCGGACCGCCGCATCGTGGCCGACCTCGGCGACCTGCACGTGGCCTCGACCCGAACCGCGCAGGACGGCACGCCGGTCCTGGTGCCGCTTCGCCAGGTGGTCGAGTTCCGCAGCTCCACCAGCCCGCAGATCATCAAGCGCCAGGAATTGCAGCGCCGCGTGGGCATCTACGCGAACGTGGAGGGCCGCCCGTCCGGGGACGTGGGCTCCGACGTGCAGAAGCTCCTGAAGACGATCGAGCTGCCGCCAGGCTATCGTTTCGACGTCGCGGGCCAGCAGCAGGAGATGGAGGAATCGTTCAACGCGGCGCTGGCCGCCCTCGGCATGGCGGTGATCTTCATCTACATCGTCCTGGCTTCGCAGTTCGGCAGCTTCCTGCAGCCGGTGGCGATCATGGCCTCGCTTCCCTTCACGCTGGTCGGGGTGTTCCTCGCCCTGCTCCTCACCGGGACCACGCTCAACGTCTTTTCCGTCATCGGGATCATCATGCTGATGGGGCTGGTCACCAAGAATGCGATCCTGCTGGTCGACTTCACCAACCAGGGCCTCAGGGCCGGCAAGTCACGCCACGACGCGATCCTCGAAGCGGGCCAGGTGCGCCTGCGGCCGATCCTGATGACCACGATGGCGATGATCTTCGGCATGCTGCCGATGGCGATCGGCTCCGCGGACGGCGGCGAGCAGAACGCGCCGATGGGCCGCGCCGTGATCGGGGGGATCATCACCTCGACGCTGCTTACACTTGTAGTGGTGCCGGTGCTCTACACCTACCTCGACGGCCTCGCGCGATGGCTCAAGGGACGAGCCGCGGGCCACGCGCAGCCCGCGGCCCTGCCGCAGCAGGGCGACTAGTTGACGCTCAGCGGCACTCGCCCGGCAGGTACTTGGGCTTGATGGTGGTGTTCAGCTTGCAGTCCCAGGCCGTCACCGGGGCACCTACGCAGGCGGGCGTCGCCGGCTCGCCGCAGAAGGGCGTGAACACCAGCGCCGTACCCGAGCCGGCCGCGATGAGCTGGGTGCGCAGCCCCGAATCGGCCTGGATCTCGATCAACCCGTTCGTGATCACGGGCGACTTCGCGTTGGCCGTCTGGGTATCGGGGCATCCCGCCTCGGCCGTGGTCGCCGGCATCGCGGTTTTCGACTGGTAGTACTCCTGCACCGAGCTCTTGCAGACGCCACCCATGTTGACGAGCTCGACCACTTTCGCCCGCATGGTGTAGTCCTGGTACGCCGGGATGGCGATGGCCGCCAGGATGCCGATGATCGCCACGACGATCATCAGCTCGATCAGCGTGAAACCCCGCTCCGTTCTTTTCATTTTCAATGTCCCCTTGGTGTGCGCCTGCCCGCAAATCTGCAAGCCGCGTGCCAATTCCGTGTACCGTGGTACGGATCGGCGGGGGGTAGGGGGCGGCGCGCTCAGTGCTCGGCGCGCAGGATCCTGGCCGCCTCGACCATCGCGCGCATCTTGCCGTCGGCGACTTGCCGCGGGAGATATTTCATGCCGCAGTCCGGCGCGAGGATGACGGACTCCTTCGGGACATAGGGCAGCGCGCGTCGAATCCTTGCGGCGACCGTCTCGGGCGATTCCACGGAATGGTCGCTCAGGTCGATGCAGCCGACCATCACGCTCTTGCCCGCGAGCGCCCCAAGCACGCTGCAGTCCAGTCCGGACTGCGCCGTTTCGATCGAGACCTGCCGGCAGCTGCACCCGGCGAGCTCGGGCAGGAAGGAGTAGCCGCTGGGCCGTTCGTGGATGATCGCGGCGTAGCCGAAGCAGATGTGCACTGCCGTGGTCCCGGTGATGCCATCGAGGGCGCGGTTGAGCGCCTCGAGCCCGTACTCGCGCGCCTTATCGGGCCGCGCCTGCATGTACGGCTCGTCGATTTGCACGATGTCGGCCCCGGCCGCGAAGAGGTCGCGGATCTCCTCGTTCACCGCCTGCGCATAGTCCATCGCGGCGGCCTCGGCGCTGGGATAGAAATCGTTCTGCGCCTGCTGCGACATGGTGAAGGGACCGGGGACCGTGATCTTCACCTTGCGATCCGTGTGCCGGCGCAGGAACTCGAGGTCGCGTACCTCCACCGGGTGCTTGCGGCGGATCTTCCCCACGATGCGAGGCACCGGGTTGGGGTGTCCCGAACGGTCGAGGGCCGTGCCGGGATTGTCGATGTCGATGCCTTCCAGCGCCGTCGCGAAGCGGTTCGAATAGCTCTCGCGCCGGATCTCGCCGTCGGTGACGATGTCGAGCCCCGCAGCCTCCTGCGCCCTGATGGCGAGCACGGTCGCGTCGTCCTGTGCCTGGGCGAGGTAGGGTTCCGGAATTCGCCAGAGCTCGCGCGCGCGCACGCGCGGCGGGAAGCGACCGGCGAGCTTGGCGCGGTCGATCAGCCAATCGGGCTGCGGATAGCTGCCTACGAGGGTCGTGGGGAACAGCACCTCAGAACCCGACTGCGCCACCGTCCTTGCGGTGGTCGCTGGCAGCGCAGTACCCGTCCCCGAATCGGTGGATGAGCTGCGCTCCGCCGAAGCCGAACATCGGCCGGTCGGAAGGCACGACCTTGTGGCCGCGGCGGGCGAGCTCTTCCTTCACGGCCGGAGCGAGCGAGTCCTCCACGCTCACCGTCATGTCGTTGTTCACGATCCAGCGCGGGCCGTCGGAACAGGTCTGCGGGTTCTGGTTGTAGTCGACCAGGCGGGTGACCATCTGCACGTGGCCCTGCGCCTGCATGTTGCCGCCCATGACGCCGAAGGCCATCACGGGCTGGCCGTCGCGCGTGAGGAACCCGGGGATGATCGTCTGGAAGGGGCGCTTGCGCGGCCCGACCTCGTTCGGGTGGCCGGGCTTCAAGCTGAAGCCGGCCCCGCGGTTCTGCATGCTGATGCCGGTTCCCGGGACCACGATGCCCGAGCCGAACCCCATGTAGTTGGACTGGATGTACGAGAACATCATCCCGCGCTCGTCGGCGGTGGCGAGATACACGGTGCCGCCGCCCTTGGGGATCTCGGCCTTGTGCTCCTGCGTGCGCTTCATGTCGATCCGGCGCGCGCGCTCCGCGAGGTATGCCGCATCGAGCATCTGGTCGGGGGTGACGCGCATGTGCGCGGCGTCCGTCACGTTCGCCCACGTATCCGCGAGCGCCATCTTCATCGCTTCGATCTGCAGGTGCAGGCTGTCGGCCGAGTCCACCGGCAGCGCGCCGAGGTCGTGGTTGCGCAGGATGCCCAGCGCGATCAGCGCGGCGATCCCCTGGCCGTTGGGCGGGATCTCGTGCAGGTGGTATCCGCGGTACTCGATCGAGATCGGATCGACCCAGTCGCACTGGTGCGCGGCGAGGTCGTCGGCCGTCATGGCGCCGTCGTCGGCCTGGCTCGCGAGCGCGATGCGCTGCGCGAGCGCGCCGCGATAGAAGCTCTCGCCCTTCGTGGCGGCGATCTCCTCGAGCGTTTCGGCCTGCTGCGGGCAATAGAAGCGCTCGCCCGGGTGCGGCGCTCGGTCCTTCGGCAGGAACGTCCACGCGAACTCGGAGAAGCGCTTGCGATCCGTCGCCTGGTTCGCCCAGCTCACCGCGGTGATCGGCGACACCATGAAGCTTTCGCGCGCATACCGTATCGCGGCCTCGAAGAGCTGCTCGAACGGCAGCTTCCCGTAGCGTTTCGAAAGCGTGATCCAGGCCGACACGCAGCCGGGTACCGTGACCGAGTCCCAGCCGAGCGTGGGCATCGCCTTCATCGCCTTGAACCGCTCCGGCGTCCAGCCCGCGGGCGAGCGTCCCGAGGCGTTCAGGCCCACGAGGCGCTGGCCATCCCAGAGGATCGCGTAGGCATCCGAGCCGATCCCGTTGGAGGTCGGCTCCACGACGGTGAGGGTGATGGCCGCGGCGAGGCCCGCGTCGACGGCGTTGCCGCCGCGCTCGAGCATCGCGAGGCCCGCCTGGGCCGCGAGCGGCTGCGATGTCGCGACGACGTTCTTCGCCATCACGGGCATGCGCTGCGACCGATAAGGAAAGCTCCAACCGAACATGCGCGTCACTCCGGCTTGATTTTGGCGTCCTGGATCACCTTGCCCCAGCGGCGCGACTCGCTCGCCATCACCTCGGCGAACTGCTGCGGCGTGCCCCCGGTCACCTCGAAGCCCAGGCCCAGGAAGCGGTCCTTGATCGCGGGATCGGCGAGGATCCTGTTCATCTCGGCATTGGCCCGCTGCACGACGGCCGGCGGCAGGTTCGCGGGCCCGAAGATGCCGAAGTAGTTCCAGCTGTCGAAGCCCGGCAGGCCCGACTCGGCGACCGTCGGGAGGTCGGGCGCGAGCGCCGAGCGCGTCCTGGAGGAGATCGCGATCCCCTTGAGCCGACCGCTGTCGATGTGGGTCTTGCCGGTGAGGACGTTGTCGAACAGCATCGCAACCTGCCCGGAAGCGATGTCGGTGATGGACTGCTGCGTGCCCTTGTAGGGAACGTGCGTGAGCTTAACGCCCGCCATCGAGGCGAACATCTCGCTCGTGAGGTGGGCGACGCTGCCGATGCCGCTGGTGCCGCCGTTGAGCGGCTCCTTCTTCGCGCGCTCGACCAGCTCGCGCACGTTGCTCACGCCGAGCTTGGGCGACACCAGCAGGATGTTGGTGGCATAGCCCACGTAGATGATTGGCGTGAAGTCCTTCACCGGGTCGTACGGGAGGCGCGGGTTCAAATGCGGCCCCACCGAATGCGTGCTTCCGGTGGCCATCAGCAGCGTGTAGCCGTCCGGCGCGCTCTTGGCCGCGAGGTCGGCGCCGATCGAGCCGCCCGCGCCGGGCTTGTTCTCGGTGACGACCGGTTGCCCCAGCGCCTGCGCGAGCTTGTCCGCGAGCACGCGCGTGAGCACGTCGGTGGGACCGCCCGCCGGGAACGGCACGATGATCTTCACCGGCTTCGTGGGCCAGGATTGCGCGTGCGCCAACGACGCTGCGGCGAGAAGCGCGAGGGCCGCGAGGAAACTGCGCATGGGGAGCGTTCGGTCGGTCGGGTGAGTCGGAATGGTAGCATCGCCGAAAAAGGGGTCGCGATGGCGAGCGAAGTATCAGCGCTTGTGTTCGACGCGTACGGCACGATCTTCGACGTGCACTCGGTGCAGGCGCTCGCCGAGTCGTTCTTCCCCGGCAAGGGAGCGGCGCTCTCCGCCGCGTGGCGCACCAAGCAGCTCGAGTACACGTGGCAGCGCTCGCTCATGGGCCGCTACGAGGACTTCAGCCGCGTGACGCTCTCGGCCCTCGAGTGGACCTTCGAATCGCTCGGCCTCGAGCCCGAGGAGAGCCAGCGGCGCGCGCTGCTGGACGAATACCGGCGCCTGGCGATGTTTCCCGAAGCGCGCGCGGTGCTGGAGGAGCTCGCCCGGCGCAAGCCCCTCGCGATCCTCTCCAACGGCCACCCCGACATGCTGGACGCGGTGGTGGAGTTCAACGGGCTGAAGCCGCTGTTCCGCGGCGGGATCCTGAGCGTGCATGCGGCCAGGACGTTCAAGCCCGCGCCCTCGGTCTACCGCATGGCCGAGGACAGCCTCGGCGTACCGCGCACGGTCATGGGATTCGTCTCGTCCAACGGCTGGGATGCCGCGGGCGCCAAGACCTTCGGCTTCCAGGTCTTCTGGGTGAACCGC
>CAMPHL010000116.1 GCA_946885905.1 uncultured Pseudomonadota bacterium
GGGATTCGCTCTAGGGAGGCGGAAATGGCGGCCAGGACGCTCATAGCTTGCGCCTTCGCAGGCGCGCTCGCCGCGGGCTGCGCGTACCACGCGGGCAGCGCGGACTACCGCGGCTACGAGGTGATGGGCGAGCAGACGGTGCGCTTCGGCGTGGTCGAGGCGGTGCGCGAGGTCCGTATTCGCCCCATGAACACCGGCGTCGGCAGCGCATCGGGAGCATTCATTGGCGGCATCGCGGGCAGCCACGTCGGCGGCGGTTCGGGCGAGATCGTGGGCGCCATCGCCGGCACCGTGATCGGCAGCATCCTGGGCTACAACATCGAGCAGCAGGCCAACGAGATGCCCGGGGTCGAGGTGACCGTCCTGCTCGATTCGGGCCGCTACATCGCGGTGGTCCAGGGCGCGAGCAACGAGCAGTTCCGCACCGGCGAGCGCGTGCGCGTGGTGAGCGGCCGGGACGCGATCCGGGTCACGCATTAGCCCGCGCGCGGGTCGGGCGCTGCGCGCCCTGCGCTGGGCGCGCATGGTGGCGCTGGCGCTCCAGGCCGTATTCATCCTGCGGATCGTCTTCCCGCGCGCGAGCCTGGAGCGCCGGCGCGCGCTGAACGGCTGGTGGTCGGCGAAGCTCGCGCGCGTCCTCGGCATTTCGATCGAGGTCGAGGGCGATCCACCACCGCCGGGGGGCGCCGTGGTGGCAGCAAACCACGTCTCCTGGCTCGACATCTTCGCCCTGCAAGCGGTCCATCCGGTCCGCTTCGTCGCCAAGAGCGAGGTGCGCGACTGGCCGCTCGCGGGCTGGATCGCGGAGCGCGCGGGCACGCTCTTCATCCGCCGCGGTTTCCGGCGCGAAGCCGCGCGCACCAACGAGCACGTGCACGCGGCCCTCGCGCAGGGAGACTGCGTGGGCATTTTCCCCGAGGGCACCACGACCGATGGCGACACGCTGCTCAAGTTCCACGCCTCGCTCTTCGAGCCGGCGGTGGCCGACGGGGTGCGAGTGCATCCCTGCGCGATACGCTACCAGCATGCCGACGGCAGCCTCTGCCGCGCCGTGGCCTACGTGGGCGACCTTTCGTTCATGCAGTCGCTGGGACTGGCGATTCGCCAGCGCGGCGTCATCGTCCGGCTGCGTTTCGCTCCCGCCCTGGAAACGGCGGGGTCGGCGCGCCGCGACGTTGCCGCCGCCACGCGCGCGCGCATCGCTAGCCTTCTCGGCCTTCCACCACAGGACACGCCATCTCGAACACCCGCCGATCGCTCAAGCGCACCGCGGTGAGCGAGCGGCCCCAGACGCAACCGCTGTCGAGCGAAAGCAGGTCGGGGCGCACGACCACGCCGAGCGCGGACCAATGGCCGCAGACGACTGTGTGATCGGCGCTTCTTCGCTTCGGCATGTCGAACCACGGCGTCCAGCCGTCCGAGGCTTCGCCCGGCTCACCCTTGAAGGAAAGCACCATGGCTCCCGCGTCGTCGCAGACCCGCAGGCGCGTCAAGGCATTGATCACGACACGCAGGCGATCGGCGCCGCGCAGGCGTTCGTCCCAGCGCCCGGGCTCGTCGCCGTACATCCGCTCGAGGAGCTTGCGCAAGCGCCGCCCCCTCAATTCCTCTTCGACTTCGTGCGCGAGCTCCAGGGCCTTGCCGACGGTCCACTCCGGGAGCAGCCCCGCATGCACCAGGACATGCCCGTCCTCGACGTGCATCAGGGGGCGATGGCGCAACCACTCCAGCAGCTCGTCGCGATCGGGTGCCTCCAGCACATCCTCCAGGGTGTCGCGCTTGCGCCGCTTCTCGGCGCCGTGGGCCACGCACAGCAGGTGGAGGTCGTGGTTGCCGAGCACCGCGACGGCCGAATCGCCCAGGCCCTTCACGAAGCGCAGGCACTCGAGCGACTGCGGGCCCCGGTTGACGAGGTCGCCCACGAACCACAGCCGGTCGCGGGCACGGTCGAAGCCGATCGCGTCCAGCAGCCTCGCCAGGGGCGCGTAGCAGCCCTGCAGGTCGCCGATCGCGTAGGTTGCCAGTCTTACTTCGCCGCGGCGATCAGGTAATCGACGGCGGCCTTGACGGCGTCGTCGGAGAGCGAGGCGTTGCCGCCCTTGGGCGGCATTGCGCCCTTGCCCTTGAGGGCCGAGTTGCGAAGCGCGTCCGCGCCTTGCTTGATGCGGGGGGCCCACGCGGCCTTGTCGCCCATCTTGGGCGCGCCCGCGACACCGGCGTTGTGGCACACCGCGCAGCTCGCGTCGTACGTCGCCTTGCCGGCGCCGGCACCGTCGGCCTTCGCGGCGGCGGGCACGGCAGGAGCGGCGGGCTGCGGTACCGGCGCCGCGGACGCGGGAGGCGGTGCATTGGGATCGATCGCGAGTTTCGCTACCGGTCCCACGCGTTGGGCGACAGCCTTGTCGCTCATCGCCGGATCGTCCTTCGACAGGCTCGAGCCGTAGAAGCCGACCGCGAGCTGCGTGAGCAGGATGATGCCGATCACCAGCGCGACGGCGCCCAATGCGATCCCGACCGCGAGCTTCAAGGGATGCGTTTCGATGTTGTCTTCAACGGGGTCGTGATGGGTACCGGACATGTCATCCTCGAGCTGCGCGGGGAGCGCGGATTATAGCCGTTTCGAGTAAAATCACGGACATACGCGCCCGTAGCTCAGCTGGATTAGAGTACTGCCCTCCGAAGGCAGGGGTCGCACGTTCGAATCGTGTCGGGCGCGCCATTTGAATTCCTTCCTGGTCGTAACGTCCTCCGCGTTCCTGTTCCTCGCTCCCTTCCCCGGGAGCGCGGGACTGCGCTCGGCGGCGCTGATCCTGGCGGCGATCGCGCTCGCGGCCACCTGGCGGGCCAACGTCGTGCCGTATCTCGCACGCGCTCCGCGGGCGCCGGCCACGGCGTTCGCCGCGTGGGCCTTGCTGGCGTTCGCCTCGCTCGCATGGAGCGTGAACGCGCGGTACACGCTCGACGAGCTGCGCAACGAGATCTTCTACGCCACGCTCGCGGTGACCGTCTATTTCTTCGCCGCGCAGCAGCCCGGCCGCTGGCGCGGCTGGTGCACCGCGCTTCTCGGCGGCACGCTGATCGTGTTCATCTTGAACGTGGCACAGGACCAGTTCGGTTTCTCCCTGACGCGCCACGGCGTCTTCGAGCAGCGCGGACCCTGGTCCACGCACCTCGTGCTGGTCGCCCCCCTCGTTCTCGCGCTTGCGTGGCGCCCGCCGTGGGGTGGGGGGCGCGGTCTCGCCCTCTGTGCCGCGGCCACAGCGCTCCTCTTCTACGCCGCGTGGCAAACCGACAACCGCATCATCTGGGTTGCGCTCGCGGCGCAGTTCCTGATCGCGAGCATGCTGCGTCCGGCTGCGGCGAACGGCGGCACGAGGCCGCTTCGCATCGTCTCGGTCGCCGCGGCGCTCTTCGCCACGGCTGCGCTCGCGGCTTCCATTGCGGACCGCTCGGCGATGCAGTTCGCCGGCGCCGCCGACAGCCTCGAGCGCGACGTTCGGCCGCGCATCTGGAGCGTGGCCTGGGAGAAGTTCAAGCAGGCTCCCCTCATCGGGCATGGCTTCGGGCGGGAAATCCTCGCCTCCGACTTCATCCCCCAGACCCCGTCCGTGCTGAACCACCCGCAGATTCGGCACGGCCACAACGTCTTCGTGGACATGGCCCTCGGCCTGGGCCTCGTGGGCCTCGCTGCTTTCGTGGCGGTGCTGGTCCTCCTCGCGGGCGAGTACGCGGGTTACGTGCGAAGCCCGGCGCTCGCTCCCCTGGGGGTGATCGGGTTCATGGTGATCGCCGGCTTCCTGGTGAAGTGCCTCACCGACGACTTCCTGCACCGGCACAACGCCCTCGTCTTCTGGGCGCTGAACGCGATGCTGGTGGGATCGGGACGAGCGGTTCCGGGGGCTATGCCGCGCGCGGTGGCTGCACCGCGGTGAGCTTGGGCCTCACCTGCGATTGGTATTCCGGCACCCAACGCTTGAGGTCGCGCCGCACTTCGGAATCGGAGGGCACCCGCTCCCCCGCGCGCAGCCAGTCGAGCAGCCCCGGCAGCCATCCCGGGTCCACCTCGCGCGCCTTCGCGATGCGCAGCTTCGGGTGCGGCGTGGGGCGCGTGTGCTCGTCGTCGGCGAGCAGTTCCTCGAAGAGCTTCTCGCCGGGCCTCAAGCCCGTATAGACGATGCGGATGTCGCTCTCCGAGAGCTCGGAGAGCCGGATCATGTCGCGCGCGAGGTCGACGATGCGGATCGGCTCGCCCATGTCCATCACGAAGATCTCGCCGCCCAGGCCCATGCTGCCCGCCTGCAGCACGAGCTGCGCGGCTTCCGGGATCGACATGAAGTAGCGCACCATCTCGGGGTGGGTCACCGTGACCGGCCCGCCCTTGTCGATCTGCTCCTGGAATTTCGGGATCACGCTGCCCGCGCTTCCGAGCACGTTGCCGAAGCGCACCATCTCGAAGCGCGTGGCCGGCGCCTCCGACTGCAACGCCTGGCAGACCATCTCGGCCAGCCGCTTGGTGGCGCCCATGACGTTGGTGGGGTTCACCGCCTTGTCGGTGGAGACGAAGACGAACTTCTTGACCCCGTAGTCGATCGCCGCGCGTGCGACCACGTACGTGCCGTAAACGTTGTTCTGCACCGCCTCGAACGCGTTGGCCTCTTCCATCAGCGGCACGTGCTTGTAGGCCGCGGCATGGAAGACGAGCGCGGGCGAGTACTGGTGCATCACCTGGTTCACGCGCCGGGCGTTCTTGATGTCGCCCACGAGGCTCGCCACGGGCAGGTTGGGGAAGTCCTCCCGCAGCTGCTCGTCCACCTTGTACATGGCGTACTCGTTCATCTCGTAGAGCACCAGCATCGAAGGCTCGTAGGCCGCGATCTGGCGGCAGAGCTCCGAGCCGATCGACCCTCCCGCGCCCGTGACCATGATCACCTGCCCGGTGATGAGCTGGTGCAGCTGCGCGTCGTCGAGCGTCACCGCGTCGCGCTTCATCAGGTCCTCCACGGCGACCTTGCGAATGCGCGCCGGCGCACCCTTGCCGGTGACCGTGTTGAGCGTCGGCACCGTCATCACCGAAACGCGGGCGCGCTTGCACAGCTCGACCACGCGGCGGCGGACTTCGTAGCGCACCGAGGGCATGGCGATGATCGCGTGGCGAAGCTTGAGCCGCTGAGCGAACCGAGGCAGGTCCTCCATCGCGCCCAGCACCCGCACGCCGTGCAGCAGGCGGCCGTGCTTCTTCTCGTCGTCGTCGAGCAAGCCCACGACGCGCCACTCGTGGCTGCGCGAGAGCTCCTTCACGAGCCCCACGGCCGCGTCTCCCGCGCCCATGACCACGACCGGCGTGCCCTGCTCTCCGCCGCGCCCGTACAGCGTCCACTCCTTGAACGAGCGGAAGCCCATGCGGGCGAGCGACATGATCGAGGCGAGCAGCAGCGGGTAGAGAAGGTAGTCGCGCATCCCGAAGGCCGCCTCGAGGCCCGCGGCGCCGAGCGCGACCGAGGTGAAGACCGTACCGGCGACGACGGCAAAGACTACGCGCTGTATGTCCGGAAGGCTGGTGTAGCGCCAGACGCCCTGGTAGATGCCGAAGGCGAAGTTGACCGCGACCTGGATCGGGATCGCGACGGCGAAGGAAGCGTAGACGAGGTCGAGCTTGTCGCTCGGCGGCTCGGGGCTGGCGAGCAGGTAGACCGCGGCGAGCGCTGCGAAGACGAGCGCGACGCCGTCGAAGAGCGCGGCGGCCAGGGGCCGCGCATCGATGTGCATGGGCTTCATCAGGATGTTTTTCTTGTCAGCCTTCCGACCACCGATACAAGCAAGGCATAGGCCACTAGCCAGACAAAAAGTATAGCGCAACGTTCCCGCTCGCCCGAAGCCCGCGCCACGAGCGCGCTCGCGCTGGCGGCCAGCATCAGCATCCACGCGAGGAGGGCCAGCCGTTGCCGGCTCCAGCCCGCCAGCACCAGGCGCTGGTAGCCATGGCTGCGATGCGCGACCCAGAAGCGCTCGCCGCGGACGATGCGCAGTGCGAGTGTGACGGTCGCGTCGACGATGAAGGGCGAGAACGCGAGCAGGGGAAACCATGCCGGCCATGCGCCCGTGAGCGTTCCGTGCAGGCCCAGGACTCCGGCCAGGAAGCCCAGGGGAATGGCGCCGCAGTCGCCGAGGAACGCGCGCGCGGACGGCGCGTTGTGCGGCAGGAAGCCCGCGCAAGCGGAGGCGATCGCCGCGCTCAGGATCGCGAGGCTTTCGTGGCCGGCATCGTTCGCCGCCCAGGCCATCGCGCCGAAGCCGATGAGGCCCATGCCGCCGGCCAGCCCGTCCGCGCCGTCCATGAAGTTGTAGAGGTTCGTGCTCCACACGAGGCCGAGGACCCCGAACGCCGCGCCCAGCCATCCCCACGGCCAGGGCGTCGCCGGCGAGGCCAGCGCCAGAACGGCGACAAGCGCCGCGCATGCGTGAGCGGGGAGGCGCACCTCGATCGGCAATCCGCGGACGTCATCGGCGAGCGAAATGGCGAGCAGCAGTGCCGCGCATGCGAGCGGCACGGCGAGATCCGAAGAGCGCAGGAGCAGGGCGAAAGGAAAGACACCCGCAGCGACGCCCAGTCCTCCCACGCGTGGCGTGGGATCGACATGCAGCGACCGCTCGTTGGGCCGGTCGACCAGGCGCGCGGCCAAACGGCTGCGAAGAAGCATCGCGATCACGCCGAAGGCGATCACGGCGGGCAGGACGGCCGCGGCCGCGAGCTCTTTCACGACGCTCGCGTCCTCCATGCCCGCGCGACGTCGTGCAGGGCCGCACCGAGATCGGAGGCGGGAATCCATCCGAGCACCTCGGAGGCGAGCGAGGCATCCACTTCGAGCGAACGCGCGAGCGGTTGCGCGAGGTCCGGCCGGCCGAGGATCGTTGCGACGCCCTCGATCGCGCCGGGTGGCACGTTGAACAGGCGTGGGGGGCGGCCCAAGGCGCGACGCAGGCCCGCAACGAGCGTGGGCGTCGACCACGACACCGGGTGCGCGGCGAGGAAGATCCGGTTGCGCGCTGCGGGGTGCTCGCCGCACGTGATCAACAGTCGGGCAAGGTCGGCCACGTGCACGAAGCTGCGCCGATTCTCGATCCCCGCGAAGGGAAGTGGCCACGGGGTGTCTACCAGCCGCATGAGGTGGCGAAGGCTCCCTGTCGCGCCGGGCCCCAGCACCAGAGGCGGACGCACAACGACCCACTCGACGCCACCGCCGCCGGCGACTTGCGCGAGCGCGCGTTCGGCCGAGAGCTTCGAGCGTCCGTAAGGCTCCGCGGGCGCGGGCTCGTCTCCGGGCGCGAACGCCCTACCGCGAGTCTCCTCGCCGTTCACCTTGATGGTGCTCACGAACACGACCCTGCGCGCGCCCTGCCTCACCGCCTCCTCGGCGAGCGCGCGCGTCTTGCCGGCGTTGTCGCGTTCGAATGCGGCTTCGTCCATGTCC
>CAMPHL010000117.1 GCA_946885905.1 uncultured Pseudomonadota bacterium
CGGCGCTCCTCGCGAGCGCGCTGGCCGGGCTCGGCGCCGCGCACCTCGCGCCCGACGACACGCTGAACGTGGCCCTCGCGGTGATCTTCGCGACGTGCGTCGTCGTCGCGGCGACCTTCTGGTTCCTTTCCTCGCGCGGCCTCGCCAACATCGTGCGCTTCGTCCCGTTCCCGGTGATGGCCGGGTTCCTCGCGGCGAGCGGCTGGCTGCTGGCGATCGGCGCGATGACGGTCATCGTGGGCACGCCGTTCACGCTGGAGAATTCGGCGCGGCTGGCGTTCGGCGCCTGGCAGCCGCTGGCCGGGGCGCTGTCGGTCGCGCTGGTCCTTTTCGCCCTTTCCAGCCGCCTTCCCGGCAGCGTGCTGATGCCGGTCGTGGTCGCGGTGACGACGCTCATCGTGCATGCGGTGCTGGCGAGTCCCATCTGCGCCGGCGGCTGCGAAGCGTCGCGCTGGCTTTTCCCGCCGGCTCCCGAAACGCTGTGGCGGCCACCCTGGCGGATCTGGCTCGACGGTGACATGGCGCGGCTCGTCGTCGGCTTCCTTCCCACTATGCTGGTGGTCGCCTTCGTCGCCATGCTGGGCGTCATGCTCTCGCTCGCGAGCCTGGAGATGGAGCTGCGCCGCGAGTTCGACCTCGGGCACGAGCTTCGCGTGCACGCGGGTGTGGTCGCGCTCTCCGGCGTGCTGGGCGGCACGATCGCCTCGGCCTCGATCTCGCGCACGACGCTCAACTCGCGCAGCGGGGGCACCGCGGTCGCGGGCCTCGTCTGCGCGGGGCTCGCGCTCGCCATGCTGCTGGGCGGCAGCAAGCTCATGGGTTACATGGCGCGGGCCTCGATCGGCGGGCTGCTCCTCTACCTCGGCATATCGATGCTGCGGCAATGGATCTGGGACGTGCGGCGCACGGCGCGGCCGGTCGAGGTGCTGCAGATCCTGCTGATCGTGGCGATCACCGCGCGCCATGGGTTCATCGCGGGCTTCGGCGCGGGCGTCCTGTTCGCGTGCGTGACCTTCGTCGTGACCTATAGCCGCATCCCCCTCGCGGACGTGGCCTCGCATTTGGGTGCGATGCGCAGCTCCGTCGTCCGCGCGCCCGGCCAGGAGCAACTCCTCGCCATCCACGGTGTCAAGGTCCGGGTGTACCGCCTGAGCGGCTATGTCTTCTTCGGCTCGGCGTCGAAGATCGACGCGATGTTCATGGACCACCTCGTGGGCGACTCGGAAGCGGTGGTGCTCGACTTCTCGCGCGTGAGCGGCATCGACACCTCGGCGCTCACGGTCTTCCAGCGGATCCTGCGCCGCAACGTGGGCTCCCCGGTCGAGTTCCACTTCGTCCACGGCCCGGCCACCCGCGCGCAATTGGAGTCGCTGGTGTTCGCCCCGGGCGCCGGCGGCAAGCTCGCGTTCCACGATTCGCTCGATTTCGCGCTCGAGGCGGCCGAGGAGAGGCTGATCGACAAGCACGAGGTGGTCATGCAGGACCAGACGATGATGCGCACCGCGGCCTCGCTCGACTGGCGCTCGCCGTTCGAGGACTACCTCGAGATCCGCGAAGTGGCCGAGGAGGAGGCGCTCTTCCACGAGGGAGACCGTTCCGACGAGGTGTACTTCGTGGAAAGCGGCCGCTTCGACGTGCTCAAGCGCGTGGAGGACGGTCCGCCGGTGCGCCTCGCCAAGGTGCGGCACGGTTCCCTGATCGGCGTGATTGCGTTCTACCTCGGCGAGCCGCGCAGCGCGACGATCGTGGCCACGCGGCCCTCGTCGGTGCGGGTGATGCACCGGGCTGCGCTGGAGCGCATGCGTGCGGAGAAGCCCGAGCTCGCCACACGCTTCGACCACATGGTGATCCGCAGCGTGGCCCGGTCGTTGAAGCGGACGACCGAGATGGTGACGACCCTCGCCTGACGTGCGCCGCGAAATCGTGCTGCTGTCGTTGGCGGCTTTCGCGAGCGCCGCGTCGATGCGCGTGGCCGACGCCATGCTGCCGCGCATCGGAAGCGAGTTCCAGGTAGGCCTCTCGCAGGCTTCGGCCGTGATCACCGTCTTCTCGGTCGCCTATGGCCTCACGCAAATCGCGTTCGGACCGCTGGGCGACCGCTTCGGGAAGCTGCGCGTGATCGGGCTGGCCGCGCTCTGCGCCGGCATCGCGACCCTGGCGTGCGTCCTGGCCCCGGGCTATTGGGGCCTCGTCGCGGCCCGGCTGCTGGCCGGCGGAATGTGCGGCGCCATCATCCCCATGGCCATGGCCTGGATCGGCGACGTCGTGCCGTACGAAAACCGGCAGGCGGTGATCGCGCGCTTCCTTCTCGGGCAGATCTTCGGGCTTGGAGCCGGCGCCGCCGTCGGCGGCATCGCGGCGGACCAGGCGCTCTGGCGCTGGCCGTTCGTGGCCATCACCGCCTGGCTGCTGGTCGTGGGCGTCATGCTGCTCGCGGCCTCGCGCAGCGATCCGGTGCCGCGGCGGGCAGGGCAGGGCAAGTGGGGAGTGTGGGAGCGAGAGGACGTTGTCCCATGGGAACGGGGGGAGCTCCTCTCCGTCGGGATCGAAGGCGTCCTCGTGATGGGCGCCTTCGCCTTCGTGCCGACGCACCTGCACGAGGCTCGCGGCTTTTCGCTCGCCGCGTCGGGCCTCGCGATGCTGGGCTTCGCCGCCGGGGGCGTTTTCTTCGCCACGTTCGCGCGCACGATCATCTCCCGGCTGGGCGAGGTGCGGCTGGCCGTGGCGGGAACCATCCTGCTCGCATCGGGCCTCGCGCTCGTGGGGTGGACGCCCGCCTGGGTCGCCGCGCCCGCCGGCTGCCTCGTCTCGGGCCTGGGCTTCTACATGCTGCACAACACGCTGCAGGCCAACGCTACCGAGATGGCCCCCGAGCGCCGCGGCGCGGGCATGGCGTTGTTCGCCTCCATGCTCTTCCTCGGGCAATCGATCGGCGTGGCCCTCGCGGGAGCGGCCGCCGAAGCTGCCGGTGCGGTGGTTCCCATCGGCGTTGCCGCCGTGCTCATCCTTCCGCTCGGATTCGCCTTCGCCCGCGTGAGCCACCGCCGGCACCACCCGTGATCGGCGCCACGTTCCGCTCCCTCAAGGGCTTCAACTATCGCCTGTGGTTCGCCGGCGCGCTGGTGTCCAACATCGGCACGTGGATGCAGCGCACCGCGCAGGACTGGATCGTTTTCACGGAGCTCACCCGCAACGACGCCGCCGCGGTGGGACTGGTGATGGCGCTGCAGTTCGGGCCGTCGCTCTTCCTGCTGCCCTTCACCGGCTTCATCGCGGACCATTTCGACCGCCGGCGCGTCCTGTTGATCACGCAAGCGCTGCAAGGCGCGCTGGCGCTCGGGCTGGGCGTGCTCACGCTCTCCGGAAGCCTCGCGCTGTGGCACGTGTACCTGTTCGCGTTCCTGCTCGGATGCGTCACGGCCTTCGACGCTCCGGTGCGGCAGACCTTCGTCGCGGAGCTGGTCTCCGACGCCAACCTGTCGAACGCGGTGGCGCTCAACTCCACCACGTTCCAGCTCGCCCGCATGACGGGCCCGGCGCTGGCGGGCTTGCTGATCGCGGCGATCGGCACGGGATGGCTCTTCGTGATCAACTGCGCGACGTTCGGCGTCGTGATCGCTTCGCTCTCCGCGATGCGCACCGCGGAGCTGCACAAGCACGAGCGCGCGGCGCGCAAGCCCGGCAGCCTCGCCGAAGGCTTCCGCTACGTGCGCGGCCGCCCCGACCTCATGGCCGTGCTCGCGATGCTGTTTCTCACCGCCGCGTTCGTCATGAACTTCGCGGTGTACGTCTCGACGATGGCGGTGACCGTATTCCATACGGGGGCCGGCGGATTCGGCCTGCTGAGCTCGATGCTCGCGGTGGGTTCGGTGGCGGGCGCCCTCGCTTCGGCGCGGCGAGCGAAGCCGCGCGCGATCCTGCTGCTCGCCACCGCCTTCATGATGTCGATCCTGTTCACGGTGGCTGCCGTGATGCCGACCTACCTCAGCTTCGGCCTCGCGCTCATGGCGATCGGCTGGTCGCTGCAGACCTTCATGACGACCGCCAACAGCACCGTGCAGCTCTGGACGGAGCCGGCCATGCGCGGGCGCGTGATGGCGATCTACATGAGCATCGTGAACGGCTGCACGCTTTTCGGCGCCCCCTTCGTGGGCTGGGTCGCCAACCACTTCGGCGCGCGCTGGTCGCTCATGGTCGGGGCGACCGCCGCGAGCCTGTCCGCGGGCGTGGCGATCCGCTACCTCGTGCGCCATCGCGGCCTGCACGCCCGAGGCAAGGGGCTTGGCACTCGGTTCATCCTTTCCCGACCGCGGGTGCCTGGATCGCACGAGGTACGGCGGCCGGACGACGCGGGATAAGGCTCCGCTCACCACGGCCGTCATGGTGGGGAGCCCCGGCTCGGTCTACCCCTTCAACCTGTGGGAGAGGGCGGGCGGGCGCTGAAGGCGAAGAAGTCGATCGGCTCGACGATCGGGCCCCGCAACGGCTTCGCGCGCCGCATGGCCGCGAGCCCGGCCTCGAAATCGGCGTCCGGGATCATCGCGAGGAGCGAATAGGCGCGCGCGGCGATCTTGTCGCAGTACTCGGCCCACGTGCGGGCCATTTCGTGCGGGACCACCCGGTGGAGAACGCGCGCGAGGCCCGCGGCCGCCAGCGAGGCCGTGAGCTCATCGCGCCGCGGCAGGATCGCCTCGCCTTGCGCGCGAGCCGCCGGGAAGTACCGGAGGAATGCGAACCCGTCGAGCGCGTCGACTGTCGTGTTGCGTATCGCGACGAGCCCCTGGGACGACAGCACCCGGCGCATCTCGGCCGCCGCGGCCGGCTTGTCGTCGAAATGGTGATAGGCCATGGAGACGAACACGAGGTCCGCGGCGCCGGCACGCACGGGAAGGGCAGCCGCCTCTGCCTGCATGAACGTGACGCGCGGGTGCGTGACGTTCGCACGCGCCTTCGAGAGCATCGTCCCGGCGGGATCGATGCCGCATACCGGGGCAGCGAATTCCTCGGCCAGGGCCGCGCTGAACCGTCCGGTTCCGCAGCCCAGGTCCACAACCAACCGGATCGGATCGGGGAGCAATGGCCGCAGCGGCTCGAGACTGAGGCGCTGGGCCTCGCGCGACATGGCACGGGCCGCGTCGTAGCGCTGGGCCTGGTCGGTGGCGTCGTAGCGCATCCCGCGGTCGAGCCGTTGCAGGCCGTCAGTCGGGTTCCGGTTTGGGCCGCGTAACGTCGGGCAGCCCCAGGAATCGCACCGCGGCGGTGGCGAACATGTGCGCGATCTCGTGCAGTGCGGCCTGCCCTTGTCCTCGCCCGACTTCCGCCAATTCGGCCTGGACGAGGGCGACGGCAGCCTCCTGCACGTTGATGGGTTCGCTCAAGGCGAACTGGCAATCGCCCGGCAGGGCGCGGCGAATGTCGGCCGGCAATGCGTGGACATAGTCCCGCATCACCTTGTCGACGCTCCGCCGGCTGGTCGCACCCTGGAGCGCATCCCGCCATGTCTCGAATCGGTACATGCCGAAAGTGTACGCAGTTCGGCGCCGCGAAGCAGGGCGCCCCTAAGGTGCGCTTCCCGCCGTTCGAGGCCCCTCTTCCGCGGGCGCAGGCGGTGCATCGGGCCCACGAAGACGCCGCATGACGCCGAGCTCGGGGTACAGCGCGAGCCAGACGATGATCGGGCCGAGCGTGGGCAGCAGCAGCGAGCCCACCTGGTAGCCCAGCGCGATCGACTCACGCATTCCGCCCGGCCACGCGAGGAGGGCCGCGAGCTGGGGAGAGGTGCCGAGCTGGCGCAGCGCGTCGAAAGCGATTCCCACGGTGGGAAGCAGGAGGAGGATGGCGCCGCCGATCGCGAGGCGACCCGGCCGTCGCCAGCCGGACACGGCCAGCGCGAGTGCGGCGAAGAGCGCGATTCCATACGTGTAGACGCCAGCGCGGACCTCGAGGCGCGCCTCCGCACGCCGGGATCCGCCCGGGCGATACGGACCTTCCACCTCGACTACGTATGCCACCGCTCCGGCAGCGCGCTCGATCGCGACAACCCTCCCGGCCGAGGCTTCGATCGCGGGCGCGGCGAGCCGCGATGCGAGCCATCCGATCGGCCCCATGGCGAAATACCACGCCGTGAAGCAAAGCGGCAGCCATGCAAGGGCAAGCCCGAAGAAACGCAGCACCTCACGCCGGGACGGGTTCATCGGCCGCAGGAATCGCGCGAATCCAGAGCATCCACACCACCAACGCGTCGAGCATGATCAGCACCTGCCACAGGTAGAGGTGCGCCCACTCGAACCACTTGATGTCCCATTGCCCGAGGTAGAAGAGGCTCACGAGCCGCACGAGGTTGAGGAGCTGGATCGCGAGGACTCCCACGCCCAGGCCCACGAGCTTGAGCTTCCACGGTGCCGGGTAGGCGAGGATTCCCGCCAGCAGCACCAGCATCGCCTCGACTCCATTGCAGCCGGCCATGATGACCATCGCGAAACCGTTGCGCGTGCTGTAGACCATCGGCCCCTGCGCACGCGCATCCCCGTCGAAGAAGCGGATCACCGCGGAGCTCACGTCCGCGACAAGCGCGGTCCACGGCTGCACGAGCGCCTGGCCGGGCGGCGTGAGCTCGAGCACGAACAGGCCGAGCAGGATGGCGGTGAAGAGTAGGGCGAAGCGGCGCACCGCCCTACCTAATGAGATTCGCTGGCATTCGAGAAGAAATATAACCCGGGCCTCCCGGCGAAGCGCTCCCCATCAGCCGTCGCTTGGCAAATATCCGTATCTCGTCAGGCGCATTTGACCGAGGAGGGCCGCGCTCCCGACCAAGCACTGCGGATACGCGCCGCGTCCTAGCGTTGCCAGAACCAATCGAGTGCTGCACGGAACTCCTTGTCAAGGGCGTTCCAATTACCGTCCGAAGCCTTCGCGAGGGAATGCCCGCCATCCGGGATGCGTCTGACAGTCACGTCGTGACCGGCAATGCGGAGTCTTGCGAGCGCATGCTCGGCCGACAGGGCCGGCACGTTTTGATCCGCAGTCCCGAAAGCCATGTAGACGCGAGCTTTGCTTCGCAGCAGCTCCGCACCGGGATCGATGCGAAAGAAGGACGTCCACCGCTTGTAGGCATGACCCCAAGCGAAGCGCGTCGCGCTTTCGGGATCACTCCTGATCTCGCCGAGATTCCTATCGACTTCTGCCAGGCACTCGGCAGGGTTGAAGCAGTGTTGATACGCGAGGACCACGAAGTCGAACAGCTGCGTAGTGCCAGAGCCGCTTATGCTCACGACATCGGTGATGCTGGGGTCCTGGCCAGCCAGTATGCTTGCCATCACCGCACCCTCCGAGAAGCCGAAGGCCAGCGTTCGGCGCGCATCGACCCACGGTGCTTTTCTGGCGTCCGCGAGCGCGGCGCGAATCGCTACCAGCCAGCGTTCCGCCGTGAAGTCGTGATTGAACTCCGTACTGCACTGCTTCGC
>CAMPHL010000118.1 GCA_946885905.1 uncultured Pseudomonadota bacterium
CAAGAAGCTGGAGTTCCCAAGGGATTTCGGAGCGCACCTCGGACATCGGATCGAGTGGTGGTACGTGACCGGCCACCTGGAGGCCGACGGCAAGCCGCTGGGCTTCCAGGTGACCTTCTTCCGCGTGCGCAACCCCGACGCCGAATCGAACCCCAGCCGGTTCGCGCCCAAGCAGCTGCTCTTCGCCCACGCGGCGTTCGCCGATCCCGCGGTGGGCCGGCTGCTCCACGGCCAGAAGGCGGCGCGCATGCTCGAAGGGCTCGTGGAAGCGTCGGCCACGGACACGGCGGTGCGCATCGACGACTGGAGCCTCGTGCGCGAGGCCGGCGTATATCGCACCCGCATCGCCACCAACGACTTCACGCTCGAACTTTCCATGACGCCAACGCAGCCGGTCCTCCTGCAGGGCGAGGGGGGCTTCAGCCGCAAGGGGCCGGCGCAGGCGCACGCGAGCTACTACTACAGCGAGCCGCAGCTCGCCGCCAGCGGACGAATTCGCGCGCGCGGCACGGAGCGAGAGGTGAAAGGGGTGGCGTGGCTCGACCACGAGTGGTCGAGCGAGCTGCTGGCCGCCGGGGCCCTCGGTTGGGACTGGCTGGGCGCCAACCTCGCGGACGGCTCCGCGCTCATGGCGTTTCGCATCCGCGCGAAGGACGGGACGACGCTCTGGTCGAACGCCACGTTGCGGGGACCCTCGCTCCGCGCCCTTCCAAGGGAGGGATCGAAAGCTCCAGGGGAGAGTGGGGAGCCGGCCACCTTCAAGCCGCTGCGCACGTGGACATCGCCGCGCACCGGCGTCCGTTACCCTGTCGCGATGGAAATCACGGCCGCCGGCACGACCTGGCGCGTGGAGCCCCTGATGGACGACCAGGAGCTCGATGCGCGCGCGAGCACCGGCACGCTCTACTGGGAAGGGGCGGTGCGCCTGCTCGCGGAAGGCGGCCCCGAGGGTGTCGGCTACCTCGAGCTCACCGGGTACGCGGAGCGGGTGCCGTTCTGATGGAGGTAGGCCTTCCTCCGGGGAAAGGGAGCGTGCGCTCGGAAGTTGGCTTCATCGCACCGATCGAGGGCTTGCGGGGCATTGCCGTCCTGCTCGTGATCCTGTTCCATTACGCCGTCGTGCTCGATGCGCGCTTCGCCGATCCGTGGATCGCCGCCGCCGATTCGGTCCCCTTGCTGAAGGTCGTCGTGCGCAACGGCATGATCGGCGTGGACATCTTCTTCCTCATCACCGGATTCCTGCTGGTGCTGCCGTGGCTGCGGCACCGGGAAGAAGGCGCGCCCCCGCCTTCCGCGCGCGAGTTCTACCGGCGGCGCGTGCGGCGCATCCTCCCGGCCTACTACGTGCACCTCCTCTTGCTCTTCTTCGTCTTCGTCCCGCTGGTGCGCGGCCTCGAGTTCTGGCGCTACAACCCGACGCACATGTTCCAGAACCTCTCGGCCCACATCTTCCTGGCCCATTACCTGTCGCCCTGGACCAGCGCGTCGGTCGGCGTGAACGGCGCGCTGTGGTCCCTGTCGGTCGAGGCGCAGTTCTACCTGCTGCTGCCCCTCCTGGCGCCGCTCTTCGCACGGGCGCCGTGGCGCACGGCGGGCGCCCTGCTGGCTTGCGCCATCGCGTGGCGCTGGGCCGCGATGCACCACTTCGACGGGCTGGTCGCCGCGATGGGCGCCATCGACCCGCGCTGGAACCTGGACGAGGCGAAGGCCCGGCACCTCGTTTCCACTCAGCTGCCCGGCTACCTCGGCCACTTCGCCGTGGGAATGCTCGCCGGGCGCGCGTGGTTGCGCTGGCGGTCCGACCCGCCGGGCCGCCGGGGCGAAGCCGCATGGCTCGCCGCCGCGAGCGCCGCCCTCGTGGCGCTATGGGCGTTGCACGCACCGGAAGGCTGGTTCCTGGGCGAGCTCACCTGGATCGCGGCGCTCGCGGCGCTGGCGGTCGCGATGCTGGGCCTGGTCTCGCGAGGAACGCGCGCGGCGCAGCCCCTGCTCGCCAATCCCGCGTTGGCGTTCCTGGGACGCATCAGCTATTCCGCGTACCTCTACCACCTGCCCCTGCTCCTGATCCTCGACGTCTACGGGCCCGATACCCAGGGTGCGTGGGGGTGGCTGCCGGCCTACCTCGCGGCCGTGGTCGCGATCGCCTGGTTGTCGTACCGCTACGTCGAGTTGCCGGCGCTTCAGGAACGTGCGCGCGAACCGACGAGCAACGCCGCTGCGATGGCGAGCACCTGCAGCGCGGCCACGCCCCAGAGGACCTGAGGGAAGCGGCCCGCGTCCATGAGCAGGCCGAACACGATCGGCGCGATGGCGAGGCCGGTGTCGATCCCCGAGTACACGAAGCCGTAGATGCGGCCGAAGGCGGACGCTCCGAAGGTGCTCGTGGCGGCGCGGCGCACGAGCATGTCCCGCGAGGGATTCGCGAGGCCTACCCCGAACCCCATGAGGCCCATCAGGCCGGGAATCGACCACGAGGGCGCCCAGCCCGAGGCGACCAGGAGGATGCACAGCGCTCCGAACCCCAGCGCGGCGCCGATGAGCTTCTCCTGGTCCTTCCCCTTCGACGCGAGGAATCCGCCCACCGCGATCCCGCCCGCGTTCGACAGCAGGTATGCGGTAAGGGAAGTGGCGGCCACCGCGAGGGTGACGCCATAGGTGCGCTCGAGGATCGGCTGCAGGAAGTTCTGCAGCGCGCCGAAAGCCATCACCGTGAAGAAGAAGAAAAGGAAGCACATCCACACGACGCCCGCGCGCAGGAAGGCGAACGAACCCCCGGGATGCCGGGCCTCGTCGGTGGGCAAGGCCGCCACGGCGAGGCCCTTGCGATTCACGTACAGCAAGGTGAGCGCGACGAAGCCCACGGCGGAAGCGCCGAGGCCGCCCGAACGCCAGCCCCAGGTCTCCGCGAGAGCGAAGACGAAGGGAGGCGCCGCGGCCCATCCCAGGCTCCCGGACAGTCCGTGCACGGAGAAGGCATGTCCCAGCCGCGGCGTCGACACCCGGCGATTGATGAGCGTGTAGTCGGCCGGGTGGAAGACGCTGTTGCCCAGGCCCGCGACCGCCGCTGCGGCCAGGAGCATCGGGTAACTGTCCGCGGCAGCGAGCACCAGGCCCGAGAGCGCGAGCAATGCCATTCCGCCGTAGAGCACGCGCAGCGCGCCGAAGCGATCGACCACGAAGCCCGCAAGCGCCTGCCCCACGCCCGAGATCACGAAGAACGCCGTCATGAGGGCGCCCGCCTGCGTGAAGCTCAGCCCGAAATCCCTCATGAGGAAGGGAAAGAGCGTGGGCAGGACGAAGTGGTAGAAGTGCGAGGTGCCGTGCGCGAAACCGACCAGCGAGATGACCGTCGCGTCGGCGCGCAGGCTCGCCGGAGCGGCGGGAGAGGCGGCTGACATCGGAAAGATTGTACCGGCCGGAATGCGCATTCGTATCGACTCGGCCGAGCCGCCCGCTTTAGACTAGGGGTCCAACAAATCGATTGCACGAGGAGACCCCGATGAACCGACGTTCCTTCGCGCTCGCCATCGCCGCCCTGTCCCTGGGGCTCCCGGCCGCGGCGCAGACCGAGATCAAGTTCGGCCACGTGGGCGAGCCCGGATCGCTCTTCGCGGCTTCGGCCGAGGAGTTCGCCCGGCGCGCCAACGCGAAGCTCGGCAGCAAGGCCAAGGTCGTGGTGTACGGCTCGAGCCAGCTGGGCGGCGACAAGGAGCTGCTGCAGAAGTTGAAGCTCGGCACCGTGGACATGGCCCTGCCCTCGACGGTGATGTCCTCCGAGGCGGACCTCTTCGGCGTCTTCGAGATGCCCTACCTCGTGAAGGACCGCGGCCACATGGCCAAGATCGAGAAGGAGGTCTTCTGGCCGAAGATCGCGCCCGAGGCCGAGCGGAAGGGCCTCAAGGTGATCGCGGTGTGGGAGAACGGCTATCGCCACATCACCAACTCCAGGCGCCCCATCAACGCCCCGGCCGACCTGCAGGGCGTGAAGCTGCGCGTGCCCGAAGGCAAGTGGCGGGTGAAGATGTTCCAGACCTACGGGGCCAACCCCTCGCCGATGAAGTTCTCGGAAGTGTTCACGGCGCTGCAGACCGGCGTGATGGACGGCCAGGAGAACCCGTTCACGCAGATCTACAGCGCGAAGTTCCAGGAAGTGCAGAAATACCTCTCGCTCACCGGGCACGTGTACACGCCCGCGTACGTGACCGTGGGCGCGCGCAAGTGGGGCACGCTCCCCGAGGACGTGCGCAAGGTCCTCGAGGACACCGCGAAGGACACCCAGGGGTTCGTGTACGAGAAGGCCGCGAAGGACGAAGCGGAGCTGCTCGGCAAGCTCAAGGCCGCCGGCATGCAGGTGAACACGCCCAACAAGGACGCGTTCGTGAGCGCCTCCAAGCCCGTGTACGACGAGTTCGCCAAGGAAGTCGCCGGCTCCAAGGACGTGATCGACCGCGCCATCGCACTGGGCAAGTAGCGCGGTGCGGTTGCGCAAGTTCCGCCAGGGGTACGAGCTGCTCCTGGAGTGGGTCATGATCGTGCTCATGATCGCGCTCGCCGTCGAGGTGACGGCGGGCGTGGTCTTCCGGTACAGCGGCCATTCGCTCGTCTGGTACGACGAGGTCGCCACGATCCTGCTGGCCTGGGTCACCTTCTACGGCTCGGCGCTCGCGGTGCTCAAGAAGGGGCACATGGGCGTGCCGGAGCTCGTGCGCATGCTGCCGCTGGGGCCGCGCGTGGCGGCGACCATCCTGGCCCAGCTCTTCACCATCGGCTTCTACCTCCTGCTCGCCTGGACCGGCTATGCGGTGATGGAGGTCCTCGCCACCGATTACCTCGTGTCCCTGCCGAAGGTCTCGGTCGCGGTCGTCCAGTCGGTGATCCCGATCAGCGCCGCGCTGATCGTGGTCGCCCAGGCGCTCATGTTCCCCGATGCCATGGACGAGGCGCTGCGCGGCGACATCGTGAAGGCGGAGGAAGTCGTATGACCGGCATCCTGGTCTTCATCGGGGTGATCCTGCTCTGCCTCATCAACGTCCCGATCGCGGTCTCGCTCGGCATCGCCGCGGCCGCGGCCATCATGGCCACGCAGGGCCTGGCCGCCCTGCCCAACATCCCGCTCACGCTCTACCAGGGCGCCACCAGCTTCCCGCTCATCGCGATCCCGCTCTTCATCCTGGCCGGTGCCATCATGAACAGCTCCGGCATCACGCAGAAGCTGATGGACTTCTGCGGCGCGCTCGTGGGCTGGATGAAGGGCGCGCTCGCGCAGGTGAACGTGATCACCTCGATGTTCTTCGCCGAGATCTCCGGCTCGGCCGTGGCCGACATCGCCGCCACCGGGCCGATCATCATCCCGGCGATGAAGAAGCGAGGCTACCCCGGCCCCTTCACGGCGGCGGTGACCTCCTCCACGGCGTCGCTCGCGATCATCATCCCGCCCTCGATCCCGATGATCCTCTACGGCGTGATGGCCGGCGCCTCGATCGTCCAGCTCTTCGTGGCCGGCATCGTGCCGGGGCTTCTCGCCGGCTTCACGATGATGGGCCTGTGCCATTACTACGCGGTCAAGTACAACTGGCCCGTCGAGGAGATGTTCCAGTGGGGCAAGCTCTGGCGCGCGTTCAAGGAAGCCTGGGCCGCGCTCTCGCTGCCGATCATCATCCTGGGCGGCATCTTCGGGGGCGTGGTCACCGCGACGGAGGGGGCGGCGCTCGCGGTGGTGGCTGCCCTCTTCGTGGGCGGCGTGATCTACCGCGACCTGAGCTGGGAGCGGCTGCGCAGCGCCATCATCGAGGGCAGCGTGCAGACCGCCTCGGTGATGCTGCTGGTGGCGGCTTCGGCGCTCCTCGGCCTCTACCTCACCGAGGCGCAGCTGCCGCAGACGATCGCGAAGGCGATGATCTCGATCACCACCGAGAAGTGGGCCGTGCTGCTGATCCTGAACTTCTTCTTCCTCTTCATCGGCATGTTCCTGCACTCGGCCGCGGCCATCATCCTGGTGGTGCCGATCGTGATGCCGCTCGTCCAGCAGGTCGGCATCGACCCGGTGCACTTCGGGGTCATCGTGACCCTCAACCTCGCGATCGGGCAGCAGACGCCGCCCGTGGCGAGCGTGCTGATGCTCACCTGCTCGATCGCCAAGGAAAGCGTCTGGGACGTGAGCAAGGCGAACATCCCCTTCATCGCGGTGCTGGTCACCACGTTGGTGCTGATCACGTACGTGCCGATCGTGACGCTGGGACTGGTGAACGTGTTCTACCGCTGAGCATGGCCGACACCATCCTGGTCGAACGCGCTGGCCACATCGCCACCGTCGTCCTCAACCGCCCGGAGAAGCTGAACGCCCTCACGCGCCCGATGTGGCGGCGGCTGGGCGAAGCCTTTACCGGGCTTTCCAACGACGATTCGGTGCGCTGCGTGGTGATCCGGGGCGCCGGCACGAAGGCCTTTGCGCCCGGAAACGACATCGGCGAATTCGCCACGGAACGCTCGAACGTCGAGCAGGCGCGCGCCTACGGCGAGGACATGCGCCGTACGATCGAAGCGATCGCCGGTTGCCGCCACCCGGTCGTCGCGCAGATCCACGGCATCTGCGTGGGCGGCGGCCTCGAGATCGCGGGCCTCGCCGACATCCGCATCTGCGGCGAGTCGTCGCGCTTCGGCGTGCCGATCAACCGGCTGGGCCTGGTCATGGCCTATGCGGAGATCGGATCGCTCATCTCCTTGGCCGGCGAGGCGGTGGCGATGGAGCTCCTGCTCGAGGGCCGCGTGTTCGAGGCGAAGGAAGCGTTCGAGAAGGGCCTCGTGACGCGCGTGGTGCCGGACGACCAGGTCGAGCAGGAAGCGCGCGAAACCGCCCAGCGCATCGCCGACGGCGCGCCGCTCGTGGCGCGTTGGCACAAGAAGTTCGCGCGCAGGCTCCGGGACCCGAAGCCGCTCACCGAAGGGGAATACCTCGAGGGCTTCGACTGCTTCGGCACCGAGGACTTCCGGATCGGCTACCAGGCGTTTCTCGCCAAGCAGAAGCCGCAGTTCAAGGGCAAGTGAGCGGGGTGAAGGAGAAGCGCTGCACCTGGTGCCTCGGCAGCCCCGAGTACATCGCCTATCACGACCGCGAGTGGGGCAAGCCGGTGCACGACGACCGCGTCTTCTTCGAGTTCCTCACGCTGGAGGGTGCGCAGGCGGGACTGTCGTGGTCCACGATCCTCGCCAAGCGCGAGAGCTACCGAAGGCTCTTCGCCGGCTTCGATCCCGCGAAGGTCGCGCGCTTCACGCCGGCCAAAGTCGAGAAGCTCCTCCTGGACCCCGGCATCGTGCGCAATCGCCTGAAGGTCGTGGGCACGGTCCGGAACGCGAAGGCGTTCCTCGATGTCCAGAAGGAATTCGGCAGCTTCGACGAATACGTGTGGCGCTTCGTGGGCGGCAGGCCGAAAG
>CAMPHL010000119.1 GCA_946885905.1 uncultured Pseudomonadota bacterium
GCTCAGAAATTTATTCTCCCTGTGCGAGGATGCCTACCTGGTCGACCTCCCCGGTTATGGCTTCGCCGGCGTACCCGGCGAGGTGCGGGAACACTGGAAGGAGCTGGTCGGCGATTACGTCGCGGCACGCTCGTCACTGGCCGCGGTGGTCATAGTGATGGACGCCCGTCATCCGCTCACCGACCTCGATCTGACGCTCCTCGAGTGGCTCCGGGCCTCGGGGCGCAAGGTCCACGTGCTGCTTACCAAGTCCGACAAGCTCTCGAAGCAGGCCGCCGTCTCGACGCTCGCGCACGTGCGCGAGCAGCTGAGCGCCATTGTCCCCGGCGGCACCGCGCAGCTCTTCTCAAGCCTCAAGCGGGAGGGCGTGGAAGAGGCCGCGGAAATGCTAAGCCGGCTGGCCGGAGTGCACGTTCGAAGCGCAAAAAACAAAGCCCCGGCTAAAGGGGAGTAAAGCCGGGGCCAAAAAAGCCTTAATTGGGATTAAGGCACCCGCTCAGGGAGGAGAAGCGGGGAAGAGCCGTCAAGCCCTTCACCGGATAGGAGCCCTACCCCCGTGCTAAAGTTCCCGCCCTTTTCCGCAGGCCCGAAATGACCTTCACGCTCGGACGATTTCCCCAAAGGCGCATGCGCCGCAACCGGCGCGATGATTTCTCTCGGCGGCTGGTCCGCCAGGCTCGGCTCGCACCGGAAGACTTGATCCTTCCCGTCTTCGTTCTCGAGGGAAAGAAGGCCGTGCAACCCGTAGCCTCCATGCCCGGCGTATTCCGGCGGAGCCTGGACGAGTTGTATCCGGTTGTGGAGCAGGCGCTCACTCTCGGAATTCCCGCCTTGGCGCTCTTCCCGGTGATCGAAACGCCACTCAAGACTGCCCTGGCCGAGGAGTCGTACAACCCCAAAGGCTTGGTGCCTCGGGCCGTGCGTGAGATCAAGAAGCGATTTCCCGAAATGGGCGTCATCACGGACATCGCCTTGGACCCCTACACGATCCACGGCCAGGACGGGCTGATCGACAAGAATGGCTATGTAATCAACGATGAAACGCTTGCGGTGCTTGAGAAGCAAGCGCTTGCCCACGCCGCGGCCGGCGTCGATGTGGTCGCGCCCTCGGACATGATGGATGGCCGGATCGGGCGGCTGCGCGCGGCCCTCGACCAGCACAAGCACATTTACGTCCGCATCCTGGCCTACGCCGCGAAATACGCCTCCTCCTTCTATGGTCCCTTCCGGGACGCCGTCGGGTCCGGAGCGAACCTGGGCAAGGGCGACAAGAAGACCTACCAGATGGACCCGGCCAATTCGGACGAAGCGCTGCACGAAGTGGCGCTCGATCTCGAGGAAGGCGCCGACTTCATCATGGTGAAGCCTGGCATGCCTTATCTCGACATCGTGCGCCGAGTAAAGGAGCGGTTCGAGGTCCCGACCTTCGTCTACCAGGTGAGCGGTGAATACGCGATGCTCAAGGCCGCCGGGAAGGAAGGCTGGATTGATTGCGACGCCTGCATGATGGAGGCGTTGCTCGGTTTCCGCCGCGCGGGAGCCGACGCGATCCTCACCTACTTCGCGTTGGAAGCCGCCGCCAGGCTCAGGGCGTAGCCGGCCCGACCAGCAGGGCCTCGACCTGCTCGAGGCGGGCGCGCAAGGGCGGCTCGTCGCCGGAACGCGGCCGCGCAGCCTGGCGTTCGTCGTCCCGGTCGAGCACCGTGAGGGTCACGGTCGCATCGTCGACCTCGAGGCTGATCCGGGGCACTTCCTCCACGCGGCCACCGCGCCGCACGCTCGTGGTGCCTTCCTCGAAGCGATAGCGCCGGTTCAGCAGGTACATCGTGAGCGCCTTCGCGTCGTCGGCGTATAGCTGCAGGTTCACGTCCGAGTGCACGCCGGCGGTGCCGTTCAGCACCGAACCAACGAGCACCGGCCGGAATTCCTCGAAATCGCGCATGACCTTGACCGCTACTTCGCGCAGGTACCGCAGGCGAGCCGGCTGCTCCTCGCTCTGGTAGAGCCCCTGGTATTCCCGCAGCGCCTCCTCGATCTCGGCGTTGTCGGGCAGCAACCTCGCATCCGACAGGCCGGCTTGCCGCGCCGCCTTCTGCTTGGCGCTCGCGTAATCGGCCACGCCGTCTTCCGCGATCATCCTCGCGGCGAGGTATGCGATGTGCAACCGCAGGTTCTGGTCGCGGCGCGAGCGTGTCTTGGTCATCTAGAAGATCTGGTTGCGAACTTCCTCGGCCGGGCGATTCGTATCCCGCACGAAGGAGCCCTCGCCGATCGGCGGCTGGGCCTCCTGGTAGAAGAATTCGAGCGTTCGGCTCATGCCGCTCGGCTCCCGCAGCCCGGTCAGCGGATCGATGTTCACGGCCACCACGCCCGTAGGCTGTGGATACTCGGTTTCCGGCACGTCCTTCAGGACTTTCCCGGCGTATGCCATCCAGATCGGCAATGCGGCCTGGCTACCGGTTTCGTTGGGACCCATGTTGGTGGGCACGTCGAATCCGATCCAGGAAATGGCCACGAGGCGGCCCATGAAGCCCGCGAACCAGGCATCGATGTGGTCGTTGGTGGTGCCGGTCTTCCCCGCCAGGTCCTGACGGCCGAGGCTTGCCGCCCGTGCTGCCGTGCCCATGCGAACGACGTCCCTCATGAGCGTCGTCATCAGGAAGGCGTTGCGCTCGTCGAGCACGCGCTCGGCGTCCACGCCCGCGGTCTCGGGCTTCGCCGCATAAAGCGTCTGGCCGCGGTTGTCCTCGACCCGCGAGATGAACCAGGGCTTCACGCGATAACCGCCGTTGGCGAACACCGCGTACGCCGCCGCCATTTGCAGCGGCGTGGCCGAGCCGGCGCCCAGCGCCATGGTGAGGTAGGCCGGGTGCATCTTGGGATCGAAACCGAAGCGCTGGATGTAATCCTGCGCATAGCCCGGCCCGATCGCCTGCAGCAACCGGATCGACACCATGTTCTTGGACTTCGCGAGCGCGGTACGCAGGCGCATGGGGCCGTCGTACTTGGAGTCGTAGTTCTTCGGCTCCCAGAGCTGCCCGCCGGTCTTCGCCGCCTCGATCACGAACGGCGCGTCGTTCAGCACCGTAGCGGGAGTGAAGCCCTTTTCCAGCGCCGCCGAATAGATGAAAGGCTTGAAGCTCGATCCGGGCTGGCGCCAGGCCTGCGTCACGTGGTTGAACTTGTTCGCGTTGAAGTCGAAGCCTCCGGCAAGGCTCAGGATCGCGCCGTTGGCGGGGTCGAGCGCCACGAGCGCCGCTTCGACGCGCGGCAGCTGCGAGATGCTCCAAGCGCCCTTCTCACCCTGCGCCAGGCGCACGACCGAGCCGCGGCGAAGCGCTCGATCGGGATTGCGGTCGCCGATCGCACGCGCGACGAATCGCAATCCCTCCGGCGCAATGGTGACTTCTTCGCCGCGGCGCATCACGGCTTTGACGCCACGGGGCGTAGCTTCGGTGACGACGGCGGGGACAAGATCACCCAGCGTTTCCTTGTCCGCCAGGGCCTCTTCGACCGCCTCGTCCACCGCCGTGCCCTGGGCGGGCAGGTTCACCTGGGCTTCGGGCCCCCGGTAGCCATGCCGCCGGTCGTACTCCATGACACCGAGCCTGAGCGCCGCGCCCGCGGCCTCCTGGTCCTTGCGCCGGATCGTCGTATAGACACGGATTCCGCTCACGTAGGCGCTATCGCCGTACTGCTCGAAGATGGCCGCGCGCGCCATCTCGGCCACGTAGTCGGCCCGAAAGGCGAAGGTGTCGCGCTGGCTCGGATTGAGGCGCAGCGGCTCGCCCAAGGCCTTCTTGTAATCGTCGCTGGACAGCCAGCCCACCTCGTTCATGCGCCGCAGCACGTAGTGCTGCCGCTCCCGCGCCCGCTTGGCGTTCACGAACGGGTTCTGCCGGGACGGGGCCTGCGGCAGGCCGGCGAGCATGGCGGCCTCGGCGGGCGAAAGCTCCGCAAGGCTCTTTCCGAAATAGACGTTCGCGGCCGAGGCGAACCCGTAGGCCCGCTGCCCGAGGAAGATCTGGTTGATGTAGAGCTCGAGAATCTGGTCCTTGGTGAGGTTCGCCTCGATCTTGAAGGCGAGCAGGACCTCGGAGAGCTTGCGCGCGAGCGTCTTCTCCCGGGTGAGGAAGAAAGTGCGCGCCACCTGCATGGTGATGGTGCTTGCCCCCTCCCGCCGTCCCTGGAGGTTCGCCAGCGCCGCGCGCGCCACGCCGAGGTAATCCACGCCGCCGTGCTGGTAGAAGCGATCGTCCTCGGCCGCGAGGATCGCCGCCTTCATCACCTGCGGCACGTCCTGGTTCTTCACGACCGCGCGCTTTTCCTCCCCGAATTCGCCGATCAGCTCGCCTTCCGCGCTGTAGTTGCGCAGCGGGATCTTCGGCCGGTAGTCGGTCAGCACCTCGAGGCTCGGCAGGTTGGGCCACAGCAGCACGACCGTGAGCGCTCCCACCCCGGCTGCGACGAGGACCAGGGACGCTGCGATCAGCGCGGGGTAGAACCACCAGCGGGAGGTCATCGGCGGTGCGCATCGGGCTCGGGGCCGGTAAGGCATGGACCCGAGCCGCTGGTTCAATTTTCCGCAGCCATTATAGTCGGCGTGGGTACGCCTAAGGCCTTGCCATAAAATGCTTTACAGGCCTAGGACTTGTTGCTAGCATCTAAAGTAGATTCTCTGTTTGGGTGCTAACCTTCCACCATGCTTAAAGAAAAATTAGCAGCCCAGTTCGAGTTCCTCAAAGCCAAGGCGCCGCCCCTCGTGGGCTGCGACATCAGCTCGTCCTCGATCAAGATGGTGGAGATCGCCGAGGCGGGACGAAACGTTTACCGAGTCGAGCGGTACGCGATCGAACCCCTGCCGAAGGACACGGTCGTCGACGGCAACATCGCCAACATCGAGGCCGCGGGCGAGGCGATCAAGCGCGCGCACAAGGCGCTCGGCTCCCGGATCAAGAACCTGGCCCTGGCCCTGCCCGGCGCCGCGGTCATCACCAAGAAGGTGATCCTCCCCGGCAACCAGCGCGAGGAGGACATGGAAGTCCAGGTCCAGGGCGAGGCAAACCAGTACATCCCCTTCTCGCTGGACGAGGTGAACCTCGATTTCCAGGTCCTCGGTCCGGCTCCCTCGGGCGAGGATGAGGTCGAGGTCCTGATCGCCGCGTCCCGCAAGGAGAAAATCGAGGACCGCGTCGCGGCCGCCGAGGCGGCTGGCTTGAAGACCGTCGTGATGGACGTCGAGTCCTACGCGGCGCAAACCGCTTTCGAGCTGATCTGCGGCGGCAACTCGGGCATTTCCGAAAGCGACGTGACGGTGATCGTCGACATCGGCGCCACCGTGACCCGCGTTTCGGTGGTCAACAACGCCAACACCGTATATACGCGCGAGCAGCAGATTGGCGGCAACCTGCTCACCCAGGATATCGCCCGCCAGTTCGACATGCCGGTCGAGGAAGCCGAGGCGGCCAAACGCGTGGGCAACCTCCCCGAGAACTTCGGCCCGGACGTGCTGCAGCCCTTCAACGAGAAGATCGTGATGGAGATCCAGCGCGCGCTGCAGTTCTTCTTCACCTCCACCCAGTTCAACAAGGTCGACCACATCCTGCTCACCGGCGGCTGCGCCATGCTCGACGGGCTGGAGGAGATGGTCGCCCAGCGCACCCAGGTGCACACGGTCGTCGCGAACCCGTTCGCGAACATGGCCCTGTCCTCCAAGATCAAGCCCCGGCAGCTCACCATCGACGCGCCCTCGCTCATGGTCGCGTGCGGGCTCGCGATGCGGAGGTTCGACCCGTCATGATCCGCGTCAACCTACTTCCCCACCGCGAGGAAGCGCGCAAGCGCCGCCAGCAGCAGTTCGGCGTGCTTGCGGGCCTTGCGCTGCTCTTCGGGCTGGTCGTGGTCGGCCTGGTCTGGTTCTTCCTCGACCAGCAGGTCCAGCAGCAGCAGCAGAACGTGGCCTACATGAAGGGCGAGATCGCGAAGCTCGACAAGCAGATCGAGGAGATCCGCAAGATTCGCGAGGAAACGGCCTCGCTTCTGGCCAAGAAGCAGGTGGTCGAAGGCCTCCAGAGCAACCGCTCGGAGCCCGTGCAACTGCTCGACCAGCTCCTGCGCCAGCTTCCCGAAGGCGTGTACCTCAAGACCGTGAAGCAGACCGGCGCCAAGGTCAACGTCTCCGGCTACGCCCAGTCGAACGCCCGCGTCTCGACCCTGATGCGCAACCTCGGCGCCTCGCCCTACCTCGAGAACCCCGAGCTCGTGGAGATCAAGGCGGTCCCCTCGCCGGACAAGTCGGGCAACCGCGTGAACGAGTTCAACATGAACATCTCGATCAAGCGCGCACAGGCTGAGGCGGCGGGCAGCAGGTCGGCCGCGCCTGCGCCGGCCACCCGGAGCAAGACGGGCGTGCCGCCCGGGGGGTTCAAATGAGCCTGATCGACGACCTCAAGACGCTGGACACCAAGCAGCCGGGCAACTGGCCGTGGCCGATCAAGATCGGCGCCTTCCTCCTCATCTTCGTGTTGATCCAGGTCGCCGCCTGGTTCTTTCTCTGGCAGGCGCAGACCGAGGAGATCGAGCGCGGCCGCACCGAGGTGACCAAGCTGAAGGACGTGTTCCTGGAGAAGAAGAAGCTGGCGGTGAACCTCGAGGCCTACAAGCAGCAGCGCGCCGAGATCGAGCAGGCTTTCGGCGCGCTCCTGAAGCAGCTGCCCAACAAGAGCGAGATGGACGCGCTGCTGATCGACATCAACCAGGCGGGGCTCGGGCGCGGGCTCGCCTTCGAGCTGTTCAAGCCTGCCGCGCAGGAGAACTTCACGGAGTTCTACGCCGAGCTCCCGGTCAACATAAAGGTCACTGGCCAGTACCACGACCTGGGCGCCTTCGCGAGCGACGTGGCCAAGATGCCGCGCATCGTGCTGCTCACGGACCTCAAGATCGACCCGCCGAAGGATGGCGTGCTGGCGATGGAGGCGGTGGCCAAGACGTACCGCTACCTCGACGAGGAAGAAGTCGCCAAGCAGCGCAAGGCGTCCAAGGACAAGGCCGCGAAGGGCGGCAAGGCCGGAGGCAAGTGATGAAACGCCTTCTCGTTCCCATCGCAGCAGTGGCGGTGCTGGCCTCCTGCAGCTCGGAGATCGACGAGCTCAAGACATTCGTGCGCGACTCCGAGAAGGGTCTGCCGCGCCGCATCGATCCGCTGCCGCCGGTGAAGCCCTTCGAGCCGTTCACCTACGAAGGATTCGACCTGCCCGACCCGTTCAAGCCGCGCAAGCTCACCCCGCCGAAGGAGGGCGGTGGGGGCGGCCTCGCGCCCGACCTGAACCGGCGCAAGGAGCCGCTCGAAGCATTCCCCCTGGAGCAGCTCAAGATGGTCG
>CAMPHL010000120.1 GCA_946885905.1 uncultured Pseudomonadota bacterium
TGCCCATCATCAAGCGCCGCGGCGCCATGGGGATAGCGATCACCGGCAACGCCGGCTCCATTCTCGCGCGCGAGGCCGACTTCCACCTCGATGCGAAGGTGGAGAAGGAAGCGTGTCCCCTGGAGCTCGCGCCTACGGCGAGCACCACGGCCACGCTCGCGCTGGGCGATGCGCTCGCCATGGCGCTCCTGGACGCGCGCGGCTTCCAGAGCGGCGACTTCGCGATGCACCACCCCGGCGGCGCATTGGGCAGGAAGCTCCTCGTGCACGTGGCCGACATCATGCGCAAGGGCGAGCAGCTGCCACGCAGCCGCGCCGAAGACATGCTCGTGCCCACGGTGCTCGAGGAGATGTCGAGCAAGGGTATCGGCATGACCTGCGTGGTCGAGGGCGACGACCGCCTGCTGGGCGTATTCACCGATGGCGACCTGCGCAGGCTCCTCGCGGAGCGCGACGGCATCAAGGGGCTCAAGGTGGGCGAGGTGATGAAGGAGCAATACACCGCGATCGGACCCGAAAAGCTCGCCGCCGAGGCGGCCGGGATCTTCGAGCGCCGCAGCCTCGGCGGGCGCCTCGTGGTGGTGGATCCTTCGGGACGGCTCGTGGGCGCGCTCACCTTCCACGACCTCCTGGCGGCGCGGGTGGTATGACCGCGGCCGACGCGGGCCTCATGGAACGCGCCCGCGCCGTGCGCCTGGCCATCTTCGACGTGGACGGCGTGATGACCGACGGCACGCTCTACATCGGCGCGCAGGGCGAGGCCTTCAAGGCCTTCAACATCCTCGACGGCCACGGCATGAAGATGCTGCAGGCATCGGGCGTGGCCACGGCGATCATCTCGGGGCGCTCCTCGGAAGCGGTTGCGCGGCGGGCGGCCGAGCTTTCGGTCGGGCACGTGGTGCAGGGCTCGGCGGACAAGGTGGTCGACTTCGAGCGCCTGGTCGGCGAGCTCGGGCTCGTCCCGGCCGATTGCTCGTACGTGGGCGACGACATCCCGGACCTGGAGCTCATGCGGCGCTGCGGGCTCGCGGTGGCGGTCGCGAACGCCGTCCCCGAGGTAAAGCAGTGCGCGCACTACGTGACCCGCGCTTCCGGGGGGCGCGGCGCGGTGCGCGAGTTCTGCGAGCTCGTCCTTCGCGCCCGGGGGCAACTCGGCGCTCCGGCCGCGGTCTGAATCCCGATGGTTCGACCGACGTCCTGGCTACCGCTGGCGGCGATGGGCCTTTTGGTGGGGCTCACGCTCTGGCTCAACCAGCTGGTGCAGGCGCCGTACTCGCGCGCCGACGGAAAGCTGCGCCACGACCCGGACCTGGTGGTGGAGAACTTCAGCGCGCGCAAGCTCGGCGAGGATGGCGCGGTGCTCTACACGCTCGCCGCGAGAAAGATGGTACATTTCCCCGACGACGATTCCGCCCTCCTGGAATCGGTAAAGCTCGAGGCTTTCGAGCCGAAGCAACCCAGGATGACCATCACCGCCGACCAGGGCCGGCTCGAGCAGCGCGGCGACCGCGTCCACATCGAGGGCAACGTGGTGGTGACGCGCGAAGCCGGCGCGAAGAACGAGGCCGCGCGCCTCACCACCGACAAGCTGCTCGTGCTGCCCGACGAGGGCATCGCGAGGACCTCGACGCCGGTGCGCCTGGAAAGCGCCTCGTCGCGCGCGCTCGCGCAAGGCATGGAAATAAACAATCGCACCCGCATCATGACGCTCGAGCGCGTGAACGCCACCATCCAGCCGGGGGCGCTGAAGAAATGAGGCGCGCGGCGCTCCTGCTCGTCGCCCTCGCGTGCGCGGTGCCCGCATGGGCGGAGCGGGGGGACCGCGAGAAGCAGATCGTGGTGGGCGCCGACAGGCTCGTGGCCGACGACGCCAATCGCACCAGCACCTTCGAGGGAAACGTGATCGTCACGCAGGGCACGATGCGCATGACGGCGGCCAAGGTGACCGTCAAGGAGGACGCGCAGCGCCACAAGTTCTACGTCGCGAGCGGCGCCCCGGTGACTTTCCGCCAGAAGCGCGACAAGGTCGACGAGTGGGTCGAAGGGTTCGCCGCGCGCGCCGAGTTCGACGACCGCAACGACGTCCTCAAGCTCTACGAGAACGCGCGCGTGAAGAGCAACCAGAACGAGATCACGGGCGACTTCATCTCCTACGACATGAAGCGCGAGGTCGCGGAAGTCTCGGGCGCCCCGCCCGGCCAGGCACCGCCCGCGAACGCGGGGCGCGTGAAGGTGATCATCCTGCCGCCGAAGAAGGAGGCCGAGGGCGCGGACAGGAAGGGCGACGGCAAGCCCGCGCCGCCGCTCGAGCTCAAGCCCGATCCGGGGAAGGGCTGATGGCCGCCACGCCCACGCTCGCCGCGGCGCGCCTCACCCTGGTCAAGCCCGGCCTGCAGGCTTCGGTGCTGCGTGCCGAGGGGCTGAAGAAACGCTATCGCAAGCGCACCGTGGTCCAGGACGTCTCGCTCACCGTCGAGAGCGGCGAGGTGGTGGGACTGCTCGGGCCCAACGGCGCGGGCAAGACGACCTGCTTCTACATGATCCTGGGGCTCGTGCCGATCGACGCGGGGCGCGTCTCGCTCGATGGCCGGGACCTCACGCATCTTCCGATCTACCGCCGCTCGCGCCTGGGCGTGTCCTACCTGCCGCAGGAAGCCTCGATCTTCAGGAAGCTCACGGTCGAGCAGAACATCCGCGCGGTGCTGGAGCTGCAGGGGCTGGAGGACGACGAGGTGGCCGCGCGCCTCGAGGCCCTGCTCGACGACCTGCACGTGGGCCACCTGCGCGCCGCGCCCGCCATTTCGCTCTCGGGCGGCGAACGCAGGCGCGTGGAGATCGCCCGCGCGCTCGCCACGAGCCCGCGCTTCATCCTGCTCGACGAGCCCTTCGCGGGGGTGGACCCGATCGCGGTGCTCGACATCCAGCAGATCATCCGCTTCCTCAAGGAGCGCTCGATCGGCGTGCTCATCACGGACCACAACGTGCGCGAGACGCTGGGCATCTGCGACCACGCCTACATCATCAACCAGGGGGCCGTCCTCGCCTTCGGGAAGCCGGAGGAGATCATCTATAATGAGGACGTGCGCAAGGTGTATCTCGGAGAGAATTTCCGCTTGTAGCGGGAGCGGTTCCTCCGGCACCCAAAATGAAGCACAGCCTCCAGCTCAAGCTATCGCAGCACCTCACCCTCACGCCGCAGCTCCAGCAGTCCATCCGGCTGCTGCAGCTCTCGACGGTCGAGCTCAACCAGGAGCTGGAGAAATACCTCGCGGAGAACCCGCTGCTCGAGCGCGCGGACCTCGCGCCCGACGAAGCGGCGCGGGCGCCGTTGCCGCCAGGAAGCGTGCCGGAACCGCAGGCCGCCAACGCCGAGGACTCGCGCGAGGAGCATCGCGACGAGGCGCGCTCGCTCGAGGAGCAGGGCTTCGCCGATGAGCACACGGGCACGCCGGGAAGCCTGCGGCGCGAGGACGACGACCGCGAGGACTTCACGCAGTTCGCGGCCGCGGAGCCCACCCTCCAGGAGCACCTGCTGCAGCAGGTGAGCCTCACCGGCCTCACCGAGCGCGACAAGCGCCTGGCCGCCCTCATCGTCGGGCACCTCGACGAGGACGGCTACTTGAAGAGCGAGCTGGAGGAGTTGCGGGAGGCCGCGGCAGCCGTTCTGCCCGACCTCGAGATCGAGGAGCTGTCCACGGCCTTGAAGCACGTGCAGAACCTCGAGCCCGCGGGCGTGGCCGCGCGCGACCTGGCCGAGTGCCTGGAGCTGCAGCTTCGGGCGATGCCGGCCTCGACGCCGCACCGCGACGTGGCGCTCACGCTCGTCAGCCGCCATCTCGACGTCCTCGCAGCGCGCGACTTCAACCGGTTGAAGCGCGTCCTCGGCATCGACGAAGACGCGCTGCGCGAAGTGCGCGCCCTCGTGGTCTCGCTCGACCCCAAGCCGGGCCGCGCCTTCGGCACCGGGGACGTGCGCTACATCGTTCCCGACGTCGTCGTGCGCAAGACCGGCGGGCGCTGGATCGCCTCGCTCAACCGCGACGCCATGCCGCGGTTGCGCATCAACAAGCTCTACGCGGACATCCTGCAGGCCTCGCGGGGCAATGGCGGCAAGCACCTCTCCGGCCAGCTCCAGGAAGCCCGCTGGCTCATCAAGAACGTGCAACAACGCTTCGACACCATCCTCAGGGTGACCCAGGCGATCGTCGACCGGCAGAAGAACTTCTTCGAGCACGGCGAGGTGGCCATGCGCCCCCTGGTGCTGCGCGAGATCGCCGAGGCCGTGAGCCTGCACGAATCGACCATTTCGCGCGTGACCACCCAGAAGTACATGCTCACCCCGCGCGGCATATTCGAGCTGAAATACTTCTTCGGCAGCCACGTTTCAACCGACACCGGCGGGGCCTGTTCCGCCACCGCCATCCGTGCTCTCATAAAGCAACTCGTAGCGGCCGAAGACGGCAGGAAACCCCTCTCCGACCACCGCATCTCCGACATCCTCGCGCAGCAGGGCATCCAGGTGGCGCGCCGGACCGTGGCCAAGTATCGGGAAGCCATGCACATCCAGCCCGCCAATCTCCGCAAGTCGATCTAGAGACGAAAGGAGCGTTGCATGAACCTCCACCTCACCGGCCACCATGTCGAGATCACCCCGGCGATCCGGGACTACGTGAAGTCGAAGCTCGAGCGCATCAACCGCCACTTCGACAACGTGATCGACGTGAACGTCGTGATGACCGTGGAGAAGCTCGACCAGCGCATCGAGGCCAACGTGCACCTGCCGGGCAAGGACATCCACGTGCAGGCCCACGACGGCGACATGTACGCGGCGATCGACGGCCTCATCGACAAGCTCGACCGCCAGGTGCTGCGGCACAAGGAGCATTTCCAGCCGCGCGGGGCTCCCGGCATCAAGCGCATCCCGCAAGCGTAGGCTTCGGCGCCGTGAACCTCGTCTCGCGACTGCTTCCGGAACAGCACGTCATCCTCGGGATGGACGCAGGCAGCAAGAAGCGCCTGTTCGAGCAGGTGGGACTGCTGTTCGAGAACACGCGCCAGATCCCGCGCGCCCGCGTCTTCGACAGCCTCTTCGACCGCGAGAAGCTCGGCTCCACGGGCCTGGGCTACGGCGTCGCGATCCCGCACGGGCGCATCAAGACGATCAAGGAGCCGGTGTGCGCGTTCGTGCGCACCGCCTCCCCCATTCCCTTCGAGGCGCCCGACGGGGCGCCCGTGAACCTCGTGTTCGCGATGCTCGTCCCCGTGCACGCCACCGAGGCGCACCTGGAGCTGCTCTCCGAGCTCGCGCAGATGTTCAGCGATGCGCGCCTGCGCGAGGCGCTCGCCACGACGAACGACGTCCAGGCGGCCCACCGGCTCATCACGGAATGGTCGCCTTATGCCCCGACTAAGCGTTCAGCGGCTATTTGACGACCGGCGCGCGCGCCTGGGCCTCGCCTGGGCGGCGGCACCGGAGGGCGGAGGGCGTGAGTTCACCGGCGAGATGCTCCACCGTCCCGGGGTGGGCCTCATCGGGCACCTGAACCTGATCCACCCGCTGCTCGCGCAGGTCCTCGGCCCGCGCGAGGCCGACTACATCGGCAAGCTCGAGCCCGCGGCGCGCGCGCAGACCTGCGCGCACATCGCGGGCGGCGACACCGTGTGCGTGCTGGTGGGCGACGGCTGCGCCGCCCCCGCCGAGCTCGCCGCCGCCTGCTCGAAGGCGGGAACGCCGCTCATCACCTCCCCGGAGCCCAGCCAGCACCTCATCAACGTGCTGCGGCCCTACATGCAGCTCGAGCTGGGCGAGGTGACGACATTGCACGGCGTCTTCCTCGACGTGCTCGAGATCGGTGTGCTCATCACCGGCGATTCGTCCATCGGCAAGAGCGAGCTCGCCCTGGAGCTCATCTCGCGTGGCCATGGCCTGATCGCCGACGACGTGGTCGAGCTGCAGCAGATGGGCCCCGAGACGATCCAGGGGCGCTGCCCGCCGATGCTGCGCGACTTCCTCGAGGTGCGGGGCCTGGGCGTGCTCAACATCAAGTCGATCTTCGGCGAGACCGCGATCCGCCCCCGCAAGGTGCTGCGGCTCATGGTCCACCTCGAGATGCAGGTCGCCGGAGCGCAGATGCGCGATCGCCTCGCCACGCGGTCGGGGACGCTAGACATCCTGGGCGTGGAGATCCCCACCGTGACGCTCGCGGTGGCGCCCGGGCGCAACCTCGCCGTGCTCGTGGAAGCGGCGGTGCGCAACCACATCCTGCTCACGCGCGGCATCGATTCCACGCGCGAGTTCATCGCCCGGCAGGCCGCGCACCTCGCGGGCGAGGGCGAGGCGCAGGACTGATGCAGCTCGTGGTCCTCTCCGGCGTGTCGGGCTCGGGCAAGAGCGTGGCGCTGCGGGCGCTCGAGGACGCGGGCTATTACTGCGTGGACAACCTGCCCGCCGACCTCATCGTCGCGCTCGCCGACTACGCCAAGTCGCGCGGCGAGGAGCGCGTGGCGATCGGCGCCGATGCGCGCAGCCGCGAGAGCCTCGGCCAGCTGCCGGAGATGGTCGATCGCATCCGCGAGCGCGGCATCGACGTGCGCGTGATCTTCCTCGACACCGATGACGAGAGCCTGCTGCGCCGTTTCTCGGAGACGCGGCGCCCGCATCCGCTCGCCGAAGGCGGCCGCACGACGGCCGAGGCGATCGCCGAGGAGCGCCGCGTGCTCTCGTGGCCCGCCGAGATCGGCCAGCGCATCGACACGAGCCACCTCACGCCGAACCAGCTGCGCGGCTGGATCCGCGACCTCGTCGTCACCGACCGCCAGAAGCTCACGCTCATCTTCGAGTCCTTCGGCTTCAAGGGCGGGGCGCCGCTGGACGCGGACTTCGTCTTCGACGCGCGCTGCGTGTTGCCCAACCCGCACTACGACCCGCAGTTAAGGCCCCTCACCGGCCACGACCCGGCCGTGGTGGAGTTCCTCGAGCGCGAGACGCAGGCCACCCTCCTGGTCGAGGACATCCAGGCCTTCCTGCAGCGATGGATCCCGCGCTTCGTGCTGGACCAGCGCCCGTCGATCACGGTCGCCGTCGGTTGCACCGGCGGGCGCCATCGCTCGATCTACATCGCCAACCAGCTGGCCGAGCGCTTCCAATCCGAGCACCACGTCGTAGTCCGCCACCGCGATACGCACTGACGGCGGACCCGCTTGCTCCTGATGAACCTCTTCTCGGCGGCCGGCCGGCGCGAAAGCGTTCCGCTCTTCCCGCTGCAAACGGTCCTCTTTCCGGGATCGGTGCTGCCGCTGCGCGTCTTCGAGGCGCGCTACATGGACACGCTCATCGGCCCGTATCCTGCGGAGAAGGAG
>CAMPHL010000121.1 GCA_946885905.1 uncultured Pseudomonadota bacterium
GTAGGCGCCGCGGAACTTGAAGGCGCCCATGCGCTGCAGGTTCTCGCACTTGAAGTACGCCTCGCAGCCGGCGAGCGCGTCGAACTGCGAGGAGGTAGCGACCGGCGTGCGGTGCGCCACACCCTCCAGTCGCGCGGCCGCTGCCTCGACGTCGGCGTAGGTGACCGCAACTGCCGCGGCGGCGTCGTTCATTCCAGCGCGATGATGTCGTCGAAGGCGACGTTCACGTCCACGCCCCCCACGGTGAGCGTCATCTTGGCCGGCAGCTTCTCGTTGCCCTTGAGCTTGCCGGACTTGATCGCGCGCTCGACGGCCGCCTCGATCTCGCGCTGCGAATGCACGCCCACGTGCTTCAGGAACTTGCGGATGCTCATGTTGAAGGTGTCCTGGTTCATGGCGGGCTCCGTCAGGAAGTGGCTGTGGTGGAGATGGAGACGAGGGCGTCCTTGAGCGTGTCCTCGGCCAGTGCGTTCACGTTCTCGGCGAGGATCTCGGCCTCGGTGGCTACGTGCTCGGGAAGGGCCCGGCCCTCCATCACCGCGACGAACTGCGCGGCCGCGCCCGCCACGCGCAAGAGCTTCGCGCGCTCGGCCATCAGCAGCTCGATCTCCTTGCTGAGCATGAAGGTCCCGGTGTTCTGCATCGATGCGCTCATGGGTACTCCTTGCCTGGACCCCCGATTTTACCCGTCCCGCGTCAGCTCGACGGACGCAGGGGCAGGTTGAGCAGCAGGTTCTGGGGCTTCATCTTGAGCGTCCGGTCGGGCCTGCATCCGAGGCCCAGGTAGACGGGCCGCCCCGCCATCTCGTCGAGCACGTCGCGGCCGTCCTCGAAGGCGAGGCGCAAGAGCAGCACGAGGCGCTCGAGGTCCTCCGGCGGCACGGGTTCGCCGCGGTAGAGCGCATTCAGGATGGTGGAGCCGTCCACGTCGAGCCCGACGTGCCAGCGCCAGCGCTCGTCCTCGATGCGCGCCAGGGGCTCGATCTTCACCCGCGCGCCTGCCATGTGGGCTACCCATCGCTCGAGCACGCGCGCGAGCGCAGAGGCCGCGGGACCACCGGGCGACAGGTCCAGCACGAAGCCGTAGAGCTCGTCGCGCAGGAAGTACAACGCGGCGTTCTCCGCGTTCATCACGTCCATCTTCACCTGGGCGACGGGCGTGTTCTGCGCGCGCAGCAGCCGCCCCACGCTGCCGAAGCCCCCAGTCTCGGCGAACACCTCGATCGTGGCCGCGTCCGCCGCGAGCACCTGCCCGCCTTCCGTGCTCACGCGCTGGCGCCTGAACAGGATTTCGGCCGCGCGGCAGTTCCAGGGATCGGCCGTGCCGTCGAGCATGCCCCGCACGATGGCCTGGGCGAGCGCGTCGACGAACGCGGGCGCGAGATCCACGGATTGACGGCGGAAGAGGTCGAGATAACAGGCTTCGAGCGTCGCGAACTGCTGTACGCGATCGCGGAAGCGCAGGAACTCGGTCCAGTTCTCGCGCGCGTCCTCGTCTTCGAGGCGCGCGATGCGCGCGGCATCGACCTTCGCCAGCGGATCGGCGCCCAGCAGGCGATGTAGTGCGCGCTCCTCGGGCCCCGCCTCTTCCGGGGGAACGAGCTCGGGCCGCGACGTGAAGCGCGCGAGCCACCCGGGCGTCGCCGCCAGGCCTGCGTCGGCGCGATCGAGCAGCGCGAAGCCGCTCGATGCCCAGAAATCCTGGGCCACCCTACGCTCTCCGGTCCGTCACCGGACTAGCCCTTCACGCCGGATCGCCCGGCCAGCGCGTGAAGTCCGCGTAGCCGCCCGCCGAATCGGCGCTGGTCGAGATCACGCCGGCATGGAAGAAGCCGTGCTGCCGGGACAACTGCGGCCGGAATCAAGACGGCGGCCCTCAGGCCCCGTTGCCGCCCAGCGTGGCAACCTCCGGCAGCGGGAAGCCGTTGAAATTGCTCGCGTATGCGGTGGTGTAGGCGCCGGCGTTCTTGATGAAGATGAAATCGCCTTCCTGCAGGTCGCCGGGGAAGAGCTCCTCGCGCATCACCACGTCCACCGAGTCGCAGGTCGGCCCCGCCACGTTCCACGACACCGGCTCGCCGTCGCGGTCGGTGTAGATGTTGTACCGCAGGCCCTCGGTCGTCTCGATCACGCCGCCGAAGACGCCTGCGTCCCAGTACATCCAGCGCATGCCGTTGCGAGTCGCGGTGCCGACCACCCGGCAGATGAAATAACCGGCGTCGGAAACGAGGTATCGACCGGGCTCTGCGATGACCTGGATCTCCGGCCCGAAGTGCCTCAGCTCCTTGTTGATCACCTCGGCGATGGTTTCGATCGAGGGAATCGGCTTCACGTGCCGGACGGGGTAGCCACCGCCCAGGTTGAGCAGGCGGGGTTTCAGGCCGACCTGGCGCATCGAGGCGAACACCTTGCGCGCGCGCTCCATGCCGACGCGCCAGTTCTCGGGGTTCAGGCACTGCGAGCCCACGTGGAAGGTGACGCCGGCGAGGTCGGCCCTGCAATCGAGCGCCGCCTGGATGAGCTCCGGCACGTCGTGCATGTGCGCGCCGAACTTGCCCGCGAGCGGCCAATCGCTCCCGATATTGGGAACGTCGATGCGCAGGTACAGCTTCGCATCCGCCTTGACCGACTGGACCTTGCGGATCTCCTCGGCACTGTCGACCACGTACCATTCGACCCCCTTCGAGGCGGCGTACTCGAGGAACGGGCGCGACTTCATCGGGTTGGAGTAGAAGATCTCGGCCGGGGGCACGCCCAGGCCCATGAGGATGTCGAGCTCGGCGATCGAGGCGATCTCGAACCCGGCGCCTTCCTGGATCAGCACCTTGAGGACCCGCGGGTCCGGGTTCGCCTTGACGGCGAAGTGCGGGCGCACGCGCGGCAAGGCCGCACGGAAGCGGCGCGTCTTCGCCCGGACGATGTCCAGGTCGATCAGCAGGACCGGCTTGCGGTAGGGGTGCTTGGCGAGGTATTGCTTGACCCGGATGAAGTCGAGGCTGGTTTCCGGGTGGGTATCGAGCGCGAACTCCGGCTGTGGACGGAGCTTCTTGACCGTGGCGGTTCGTGGCATTGAGGTCGTGTGAGGACGAGTGAGCGTGGAAGACGGGCGACATCGGTCCTCCGGCGGCGTGCCGGAAGTTGACTGCCGTCCTAGTTCCTCGCTCCTGTCATGATGACCTCCTTGGTGTCCCCGCCCGGGGGCCCGGAAAGACTCAAGGAAAGAGTTCCTTGCAGCCTGGTTGGTTCAAAAAATTGCGCGAAGTATAGGGCAAAGGAAGCGCGCGCGTGGGACTTTTTTGTCGGCGCCGCCGCTACGGCGGCTCGCCGCCGCAGGCCTTCAGATCTTGGGCAGCGTGACGCCCTTCTGGCCCTGGTATTTGCCGCCGCGGTCGCGGTAGGAAGTCTCGCAGACCTCGTCGGACTCGAAGAAGATCACCTGCGCCACGCCCTCGTTGGCGTAGATCTTCGCCGGCAGCGGCGTGGTGTTGGAGAATTCGAGCGTCACGTGCCCTTCCCACTCCGGCTCGAAGGGCGTCACGTTCACGATGATGCCGCAGCGCGCGTACGTGGATTTGCCCAGGCAGACGGTGAGCACGTTGCGCGGGATGCGGAAGTACTCGACGGTGCGGGCGAGCGCGAACGAGTTGGGCGGGATGATGCACACCGGCCCCTTGAAGTCGACGAACGACTTGGCGTCGAAGTGCTTGGGATCGACCACCGTCGAATGCACATTGGTGAAGATCTTGAATTCGTCCGAGCAGCGGATGTCGTAGCCGTAGCTCGAGGTGCCATAGGAGACGATGCGCTCGCCATTCACCTCGCGCACCTGCCGTGCCTCGAACGGCTCGATCATCCGATGCGCTTCGGCCATCCGGCGGATCCACTTGTCGCTCTTTATGCTCATTTTGTCGTTGTGTCCGGGGAGATGGGCTGCGACCCGCCGTACGCTCCAGTGATCGCCCCGGATGGGGTCCGGGGCATGGAAGTCAATTGTTCTGGATGACGATCTTGGGAAAGACCGAGGAGCGATCCTCGGCGGCTCGCGCGATGCGCGCGGCCACCTTGCGCGCGACGTCTCGGTAGATCGCGGCCAGCGGCCCGTCGGGGTCGGCCACGACCGTGGGCTTGCCCGAGTCGGCCTGCTCGCGGATGCGGATATCGAGCGGGAGCGAGCCCAGCACCTCGACCCCGTAGTCGCGGCCCATCTTCTCGCCGCCGCCGGCGCCGAAGATGTGCTCGGCGTGCCCGCAGCTGGAGCAAACGTGGATCGCCATGTTCTCGACGATGCCCAGGATCGGGATGCCCACCTTCTCGAACATCTTGAGCCCCTTGCGCGCGTCGATGAGGGCTATGTCCTGCGGCGTGGTCACGATGATCGCGCCCGTGACGGGCACCTTCTGGGCGAGTGTGAGCTGGATGTCGCCGGTGCCCGGCGGGAGGTCCACGACGAGGTAGTCGAGGTCGCGCCACCTGGTCTCCGTGAGCAGCTGCTCGAGGGCCTGGGTCACCATGGGACCGCGCCAGACCATCGGGGTATCGGGCTCGATCAGGAAGCCAACGCTCATCGCCTGGACGCCGTGACCTTCCATCGGCTCCATCGACTTGCCGTCGCGCGAAGTGGGCCGGCCGGTGATGCCGAGCATGAGCGGTTGCGACGGTCCGTAGATGTCGGCGTCGAGCATGCCCACCGTGGCGCCCTCGGCCGCGAGCGCGAGCGCGAGGTTTACCGCCGTGGTGCTCTTGCCCACGCCGCCCTTGCCGGAGGCGACGGCGATGATGTTCTTGATCCCCGGCACCAGCTTCACGCCCCTCTGCACGCCGTGCGGGACGATCTTCGAATGCACGTTCACGCTCGCGTGCGCCACTCCCGGGAGCTTGCCCAGGCGCTCGGCAACCTGCGCGCGCACGCGCTCGAGCACGCCGCGGGCCGGATAGCCCAGCGCCACGTCGAGCGAGACCCGGTCACCCTCGACCTTCACGTTCTTCACCGACCTCGATTCGACGTAGTTGCGGCCCGTGACCGGGTCGATCAGCTCGGAGAGGGCCGCGAGGACGTCCTTGTCGGTGGGTGGCATCGAAACGGTGGGGAAATGAGGCGGAAACGAACGATTGATTTTAAATCAATTTGCTATGATCGCGGAGTCGCGAAACAACTCTCAATGCCCCGCAAGCTTTTCGTCACTACCGCGCTCCCGTACGCCAACGGCCCGTTCCACATCGGGCACATCATGGAGTACGTCCAGGCCGACATCTGGGTGCGTTTCCAGCGGCTGCAAGGCCACAAGGTCAACTTCGTCTGCGCGGACGATGCGCACGGCGCGCCGATCATGCTCAAGGCCGAGGCCGAGGGCACCACGCCGGAGGAGCTGATCGCGAAGGTGGCAGAGTCGCACCGCCGCGACTACCAGCGCTTCGGCATCAGCTGGGACAACTTCCACTCCACGCACTCGGAAGAGAACGCGGAGCTGTCCACGTCCATCTTCACCGCGCTGCAGAAGAACGGGCTGATCGAGACCAAGACGATCGAGCAGTTCTTCGACCCGGTGAAGAAGATGTTCCTGCCGGATCGCTACATCAAGGGCGAGTGCCCGCGCTGCGGCACGCCGGACCAGTACGGCGACTCGTGCGAGAACTGCGGGGCGGTCTACGCGCCCACCGACCTCAAGAACCCCTATTCGGCCCTCACGCGCGCCAAGCCCGTGCTCAAGAAGTCGGAGCACTTCTTCTTCAAGCTCTCGGACCCGCGCTGCGTCGAATTCCTGCGCGGCTGGACGCAGGACGGGCGCCTGCAGCCTGAAGTCGCCAACAAGGCGCGCGAGTGGCTCGAGGGCGAGCTCAAGGACTGGGACATCACGCGGGATGCGCCCTACTTCGGCATCGAGATCCCCGGAGCGCCCGGCAAGTACTTCTACGTGTGGCTGGACGCCCCGATCGGCTACCTCGCCTCGCTCAAGAACTACCTCGGGAAGAAAGGGCAGGACTTCGACAAGTACCTCGCCGATCCCAGGCTCGAGCAGGTCCACTTCATCGGCAAGGACATCATCTACTTCCACACGCTCTTCTGGCCGGCGATGCTCAGGTTCTCGGAGCGCAAGGTGCCGGACAACGTGTACGTGCACGGCTTCCTGCAGCTCTCCGGCGAGAAGATGAGCAAGTCGCGCGGGGTTTCGGTGAGCCCGCAGCGCTACGTCGAGCTGGGCCTGAATCCCGAGTGGGTGCGCTACTACCTCGCGGCCAAGCTGAACGCGCACGTGGAGGACCTCGACTTCAACCCCGACGACTTCCTCGCGCGGGTCAATTCAGACCTGGTCGGCAAGTACGTGAACATCGCGAGCCGCGCGGCGGGCTTCATCGGCAAGCGCTTCGGCGGCAAGCTTTCCGAGGAGCCGTTGTCGGCCGGGCGCGAGCTCAAGCACAAGATGCGGGGCGCCGTGGCCCCGCCCGCGGCCGACGACGACCCGGCGCCCGCGATCCTCTTCGAGGTGCGCAGCTTCGCCGACGCGATCGCGGCGGACTACGACGCGCGCGAGTTCGGCAAGGCGATCCGGCAGGTCATGTTCCTCGCCGACCGGGTGAACCAGTACGTCGACGAGCAGAAGCCCTGGGAAATCGCCAAGGAGCCGGGACAGGACGCGGCGCTGCAGTGGTTCTGCACGCTCTACCTCGAGCTCTTCCGCATCCTCACCATCTACCTCAAGCCGGTCCTGCCGAAGATGGCCGAGGACGTCGAGGCCTTCCTCGGCGTGAAGCCGCTCGACTGGGAGGACGTGGTGGCCCCGCTCAAGCCCGGCCACGCCGTGCAGCCGTACAAGCACCTGGTCTCGCGCATCGACCCGAAACAGATCGAGCAGCTGCTGGAGCCTCCCGCCGAAGCGAAGCCGGAAGCGCCCAAGGCGGCCGCCGGCGCAGAGGCGCCGGAGTTCAAGCTGGAGCCCGTCGAGCCGCCCAAGCCGCCGGTGCTGTTGCCGGTCGGCGAAACGATCTCGATCGACGATTTCGGCCGCATCGACCTGCGCATCGCCCGGATCGTGGACGCGGAGCTCGTCCCCGACGCGGACAAGCTGCTCAAGCTCACGCTCGACATCGGGATCGGGAACCGCACGGTCTTCGCGGGCATCCGCTCGGCCTACACGCCGAAGGAGCTCGTGGGCCGTTACACGGTCATGGTGGCCAACCTGGCCCCGCGCAAGATGCGCTTCGGCGAATCGCAGGGGATGGTGCTGGCCGCGGGCGACGGCAGCTCCATCTACCTGCTGTCGCCGGACGTGGGCGCGGTGCCCGGGCTGCGGGTGAAATAAAAAAAACGCCCGCCGGGTTGGATCGGC
>CAMPHL010000122.1 GCA_946885905.1 uncultured Pseudomonadota bacterium
ACGCGGACGTCGCCCTCGTGGGCGAATACGACCACTCGCGCCCCACCCACGTGGCCACGGTGGCGGTGCAGCGCGACGGGAAGCCCGCGCCCAACTACGAGTACGAGCTTGACGGCACGCCCTGCTCGAACGTGCTGCGCGGCCAGGCGATATGCAGCTACACGCGCGACGTCTCGAAGCAGTTTCCGCGCGACAAGGGCGTGGAAAGCTACGTCGGCGCGCCGCTCGTCGATTCCTCGGGCGTTCCCATGGGGCTGCTCGCGGTGCTCTTCCGCCGTCCGCTGGCGCAGGTCGCGCACATCGAGAGCCTGCTGCGGATCTTCGCCTCGCGCGCGGCCGCCGAGCTCGAGCGGCGCCGGCAGCTCAAGGCGCTCGAGCACCTCGCGCACCACGACACGCACACGCGCCTCGCCAACCGCGGGCGCCTGCTCGACCGGGTCTTGGCGGCGCTGGCCGAAGGCCGCCCCGGAACGTTGATGCTCATCGACCTCGACCGCTTCAAGGAGATCAACGACACGCTGGGGCACGGCGTGGGCGACCAGCTGCTGCACAGCCTCGCCGGGCGCCTGTCCGGCGCGGCGGGTTCGGAGGCGTTGGTGGCGCGCCTGGGCGGCGACGAGTTCGCCCTCTGGATCGAAGGGCTCGACGATGCCGTGGCCGCTCGGGCGCCGGCCGCACGCTACCTCGAGCTCATCACGCGCCCATTCGAGATCGGGGGCTACCGGCTCGAGGTCGGCGCGAGCGTCGGGATCGCGCAGGCCCCGCGCGACGCGGCCACCGCCGACGGCCTGCTGCGCTGCGCGGACGTGGCGATGTACACGGCCAAGCGGGAGCGCACCGGCTTCTGTTCCTATTCGCCCGCGCAGGACCCGTACACGGCCGATCGCCTCGCGCTCCTGTCGGAGCTGGGCTCGGCCTTCCGCCGCGGCGAGATGGTGCTGCACTACCAGCCGCGCGTGAGCCTCGCGCAGCGCCGGCTGCGCGGCTTCGAGGCGCTGGTGCGCTGGAACCACCCGCGGCTCGGGCGCCTGCCGCCGTCGCAATTCATCCCGCTCGCGGAGCTCTCGGACGTGATCCGCCCGCTCACGCTGTGGATCCTCGAGGAGTCGCTGCGCCAGCAGCGGGAGTGGGCCGGCGCCGGGCGCAACACGCACCTCGCCGTGAACTTCTCCGCGCGCCACCTCCTCGACGACTCCTGCCCGGAGCAGATCGCGGAGCTGCTCGCGCGCGCCGGGGCCGAGCCCGGCTCGCTCGAGCTCGAGATCACCGAGAGCGCGCTCATCGCCGATCCCGACCACGCGATGGTCACGCTCGGGCGCATCCGTGCGCTGGGCGTGCAGATCGCCGTGGACGACTACGGCACCGGCTATTCGTCGTTGTCGCACCTGAGGAGGTTGCCGCTGCATGCGCTGAAGATCGACGTCTCCTTCGTGCGCAGCATGCTCGTGAACGCGCAGGACCGGGTCATCGTCGAGTCCACCGTGGGACTCGCGCACAACCTGGGGCTGTCGGTCGTGGCCGAGGGCATCGAGGACGAGCCCACGCTGGCGGCGCTGCGCGCGATGGGCTGCGACGAAGGACAGGGCTACCACATCGCGCCGCCGATGGAAGCGGCCGAAGCCGCGCGCTGGATGGAGCAGAGCCCGCTGGTGCACTGAGCGGGGATTCGTCGCAGAATGGCTCCCATGGGCGCGCTACCTTCGACGACCGGCATCGCCCTCGTAGTCCCGGGCTACTTCATCTGTGCCGGGATCCTGATGTTCGCCGCCGTCGTGGCCGTCCTCGTGGGGCTATATCGGGGACGCCCTTCGATCTATGTCGCATTCGCCGTCGCATGCCTCGCCTCCGCCGGAACGGCGGTGGCCACGGCGAGCTGCTACCTGGCCGATTCGGTGTCGGGCGCGATCGCCGCGCAGCGGCTGCTGGCGACCTGCACGCTGATGGTCACCGCTTCGCTGGTCGTATTCCTGGCGCTCTACACCGACGCGCGCGGCCAGCGTGGCTGGATCGCGGCGATGGGCACGGCCATCGCGATACTCGCCGTGGCCAACCACGTGTTGCCCGTGGGCCTGCGCTACGAGTCGGTGGACGGCTTCGGCTGGCTGCACCTGCCGTGGGGCGAATCGACCTTCTACGTCGAGGGTACCGCCGGCTGGTGGAGCCTCGCATACCGGGCGATGACCGTAGTGGTGGCGGGATGGGCCTTGTGGCAGCTCGCGAAGTTCTATCGCGCCGGCCACCGCCGCGCCGCCGTGCTCGTCGCGTTCTGCCTGTTCGTGCTGCTGCTCGCCTCGCTCCAGGGCGCGCTCATCGATTTCGGTGTGCTGCGCACCTTCCACTACAGCGGCTTCGCGCTCGTCGGGCTCGCGTTGCTCGCGGGGGCGGGACTCGTGGTGCGGCTGCACGAGCAGAACCGCGAGCTCCATGCGACCGCAGCGCAGTTGCACGCGGAAAACGAGCTGCGCCGCGAAGCCGAGGCAGCGATCCGCGAGCGCGCCTATCGTGACGGCCTCACGGGGTTGCCCAACCGGGCATTCGTGCAGGACCACCTCGTGGCGTTCCTGGCCGGCGGCGGGGGGGCCGGGTTCGGCGCCGTGCTGGTCCTGGACCTCGACCACTTCAAGGTGGTGAACGACGGGCTCTCCCACGAGGTGGGCGACGAGCTCTTGCGCGAGGTGTCGGCGCGGTTGCGCGCTGTCGCCCCGCCGGAGGCGATGGTCGCGCGGGTGGCGGGGGACGAATTCATGGTCGCGCTCGCCGAAACCTCGCCCGAGGAGGACAAGGTCCGCGCCCGGATCGAGGTCGTCGCCGACCAGGTGACGCGCATCTTCGCGCAGCCCCTCGGCGTGGCCGAGCGTGCGATGAACCTTTTCGCCAGCATCGGCGTGGCCACCTTCGAGGTGCCGGGAACCAACCCGGCCGAGATCCTGCAGCGCGCGGGGATGGCGCTCAACAGCGCCAAGAAGCGGGGCCGGAACAACGTGCAGCGTTTCGTTCCCGCGCTGCAGCGCGATGCGGCAGAGCGTTTCCGCGTGGTCGAGGGCCTGCGGCGCGCGGTAGACCGCAACGAGCTCAGCTTGCGCTACCAGCCCATCGTGCTGAGTGACGGCCGCGCGGCGGGGGCCGAGGCGCTGATGCGCTGGCATCCGCCGGAGGGCGAGGTATCTCCCGCGCGTTTCATCCCGGTCGCCGAGGAAACGGGCCTGATCCACGCGCTGGGCGAGTGGAGCCTGCGCGAGGGCTGCCTCAGCCTCGCGGCCTGGCGGCGCGAGGGGCATGCGTTCCGCGGATGCCTTTCGATCAACGTGAGCCCGTGGCAGCTCGCACGCCCCGACTTCGCCGCGCGCACGTGCGCCATCGTCGAGGCGAGCGGCATCGAGCCTTCGACCTTGTGCCTCGAGATCACCGAAAGCGCCGTGCTGGTCGACGTGGAGGAAACGGTCGCGAAGCTGCGCGAGCTGCGCCCGACGGGCTTGCGCATCGCGCTGGACGACTTCGGCACCGGCTACTCGTCGCTGGCACTGCTCAAGGACCTGCCGCTCGACGCGATCAAGATCGACCAGGCGTTCGTGCGCCGCCTCGACGAGGGCGCCAACCAGCACCTGATCCGCATCATGGTGGCGATCGGAACCGAGCTGGGGCTCGACATCGTGGCCGAGGGTATCGAGACCGAAACGGAGCGCGCGCGCCTCGCCGAGCTGGGGATCACCCGCATGCAGGGCTACCTCTTCGGCCGCCCGATGCTCGAGGCCGAGTACCTGCGCTGGCTCGCCGAGCACGCACCGCGTGCCGTGCCCGCCGGTGACGTGCATGTAACGGTCTGATAAAATTGGACAAATGATCAAGCAACGCACGCTCAAGGCCGCGGTCCGGGCCACCGGCGTGGGCCTCCATACCGGCGGGAAGGTCGTGATCGTGATGCGGCCCGCACCGGTCGACACGGGCATCGTGTTCTGCCGCTCGGACCTTCCCGGCAATCCCGCCATCCCGGCGCGCGCGACCAACGTGACCAACACCACCATGGCCACCGTGCTGGAAGCCGGCGGCGCGCGCGTGTCCACCGTCGAGCACCTGATGGCGGCGCTCTTCGGCCTGGGCATCGACAATGCCTACATCGACGTCTCGGCCGAGGAAGTGCCGATCATGGACGGCAGCGCGGGCACCTTCGTATTCCTGCTGCAATCGGCGGGCATCGAGGAGCAGGCGGCGGCCAAGCGCTACGTGCGGATCCTGAAGCCCGTCGAGCTCGAGAAGGGCGACAAGAAGGTGCGCCTCGAGCCCTTCAACGGCTTCAAGGTGGGCTTCGAGATCGAGTTCCGGCATCCCGTCTTCGACGCGACGCAGAACACCGTCGAGGTGGATTTCGGCGAAGTCTCGTTCGTGCGCGAAGTGGCCCGCGCGCGCACGTTCGGCTTCACGCAGGACGTGGAAACCATGCGCTCGCGGGGCCTCGGGCGCGGCGGCTCGCTCGACAACGCGCTCGTGATCGACGACTTCCGCGTGCTCAACGCCGATGGCCTGCGCATGGACGACGAGTTCGTGATGCACAAGGCCCTCGACGCCGTGGGCGACCTCTACCTCCTCGGCCGGCCGATCATCGGCGCGTTCCATGGCCACAAGTCGGGCCACGAGCTGAACAACCTGCTGGTGCGCAAGCTCCTGGCCGACGCTTCCGCGTGGGAGGAAGTCACCTTCGACAGCCTCGAGGCGCTCCCCCGCGCCTTCGCCAACCTGCAGCTGCAGACGGGCTGAGTGTTCGTCTTCCGCGCGGTCCTCTTGCTCGCGGCGCTGGTCCTGGGCGGGCTGGTGGTCGCGTGGATGGCGACGGGGAACCGGCGGTACCTGGCGATCGCGGGGCAGTTGTTGTTCTGGACGTTGGCGTTCGCCGTGTTGTTGGGGTTGCTGTATGTGTTCGAGCGCGTGGTGCTGATGTGACCCCAGCGTGACGCGCATGAGAGCCCGGGGAAATCCTCGAACCGGACCTCAACGTGGCCCAGTCGAGATCGCCATATCCGGGAGTCGCGCCCAAAGGCAACTACCTTTTTGACGCGGCTACGACTCGCCGAGGGTCTCCGTTTCGCGTGACCGAGGGCCCTCTCGAGGATTTCCCCGGGCTCTCATGAGCTACCTTGCCTCGTATCGACCAGCCCACACTCGCTCGAGCATGTCCCGGCCTCGGCGTGGGGGCAGGTAGCTACCGCTTGCGCCGCGAAGCTTCCCGAGCCAGCCTCTCCAGCTCGGCCTTCAAGGGCGAATCGGCGAGCGTCGCCGCGACCCCCGCGAGCTTCTCCATGGGCATTTCGCCGCGGGACTTGACAACGCGCCGCGGAGGTGCCGAGTCGACTTGAAGTTCGATTCTTATTGAAGTAAAGTCCTGATCCCTTGAGTGTTTTGGGTTCGCGCGTTGCGTTTCGCGCAGGGCCTGGAGCAGTCGGGGCGCAAGATGCCGGAGGGCCGCAGCGACGGGTCCCGAGGCCGCGCAAATCACAACGGTCGTACCTTCGATGGCGCACACCCGGCTCGCGGTAGCGAGGTTCTCGGGTGCAAGGGTCCGGTAGCGCTTCTGCAGTCGCCTCACGAGCGACAGCTGCCGCGCAAGCGGCTGCAGCTCGGCGCTGCTGCCGAGCAGCCGGGAAATCGGTTCGGTGGTCATCGAAGCGAAGGGGAGGGGATCGGTGAACATTATTCTCGTTTCGGACAGCCTCGCGAAGAGCCGTTCGGTGACTCTTTCGCAGGGACAGGTCCTGGCGATCGCCTTCGGCATCCTGGTCGCGGGCTTCATGCTCGCCATGGCGACCTACATGGTGACCATGCGATTCGCGGTCGACCTGCGCAATCCCTACCTGCGTTCGCTGCTCTCGGCGCTCCACCAGGACGACCTCAAGCGTTCGGAAGCCGAGATGAAGGAGAACCTCTCCGCGATGGCGGTGAAGGTCGGCGAGCTGCAGGCTCGCATCCTCCGGCTCGACGCCTTCGGCGAGCGCCTGGGCAAGGCGTTGAACCTCAAGCCCGCGGAATTCCGCTTCGACGAGAAGCCGGGCCAGGGCGGTCCTGCGGTCCCTGCTTTCGGGCGGGAGCTGTCGATGGGCGAATTCCAGCAGATGCTGGACGAGCTTTCCCGCACCCTCGACGACAGGAGCGACAAGCTCGGCGTGCTGGACTCCTACCTGATGGACGACCGGCTCGCGCGCAAGGCGGTGCCCACGACGATGCCGGTCCCGATGTCGTACTACTCGTCCAACTACGGCTATCGCATCGATCCCATCACGGGCAAGAACTCCTTCCATACCGGCGTGGACCTCATCGCCCCGCACGGCACCCCCATCCTGGCGGCAGCCGGCGGCGTCGTCTCCGCGGTCGGCTACATGCACGAGTACGGCAACATCGTCGACGTGGACCACGACAACGGCCTCACCTCGCGCTACGCGCACCTTTCCAAGGCCCTCGTGAAGGTGGGCGACGTGGTGCTCAAGGGCCAGAACATCGCCCGCGTCGGCGCCACCGGCCGCGTGACCGGAGCGCACCTGCACTTCGAGGTGCGGGAGAAGGGCATCCCCTTGAACCCCAACAAGTTTCTTTCGCTCGGGACGCAGGCCGACTCCATGGTGAAGGCCTCGGCGGCGAAGTAGGTATTGCGCCCCGGGGGCCGTGCCCCCATATCCCGATATAATTGAAGACCACCGGCCCCTGAACGGGGCCGGTTTCGCATTCATTTCCCTCCCGCCGTGCTCGCAAACGCTCTCAAGGCCATCTTCGGCAGCCGCAACGAACGCCTCCTGAAGGAATACCGGCGGCTGGTCGTCTCCATCAACGCGCTCGAGAAGGACCTCGAGAAGCTCTCCGACGCCGAGCTCCAGGCGAAGACCCCCGAGCTCAAGCAGAAGGTCGCCAACGGCGCCTCGCTCGACGCGGTCCTGCCCGAAGCCTTCGCCGTCGTGCGCGAGGCCTCCAGGCGCGTGCTCGGCATGCGCCACTTCGACGTGCAGCTGATCGGCGGCATCGCGCTGCACAACGGCAAGATCGCGGAGATGCGCACCGGCGAAGGCAAGACGCTGGTGGCGACGCTGCCCTCGTACCTGAACGCGCTCTCCGGCAAGGGCGTGCACGTGGTCACCGTGAACGACTACCTCGCGCGCCGCGACGCCGAGTGGATGGGCCGCATCCACCGCTTCCTCGGCCTGTCGGTAGGGGTGGTCGTGCCGCAGATGGACAACGACGAGAAGCAGCGCTCCTACCAGTCCGACATCACCTACGGCACCAACAACGAGTTCGGCTTCGACTACCTGCGCGACAA
>CAMPHL010000123.1 GCA_946885905.1 uncultured Pseudomonadota bacterium
CCCCACATGCCCTGCGCCAGGAGCTTCACCGTGATCCAGAGCGTCTCGCCGAACGAGCGCGACGTGAACTTGCGCGGCGAGGTGACCACGCGCTCCTTCAGGATCACGAAGCGCCCAAGGCGATGCAACGCGAGGCTCAGCATGATCTCTTCGCCCGCGAAATGGCGCTCGTCCCACCAGCCCGCGGCCTCGAGCGCGTCGCGCCGGCAAAAGAGGAAGCAGCCCGCGGCGAGGCGGAAGATCCGCATGAAGCCCAGCACCCACCACATCATCCGGCGCGCATAGTACGGCGCGCCCTCGTCGAAGACCGCGCCCGAGCCTCCGCCCACGGCGCCCGCATCCATCGCCGCCATGGCGGCGCCCACGACCGCGGCGTCCACGCGCGTGTCCGCGTCGACGAAGACCAGCCGTTCGCCGCGCGCCACGCGCGCGCCGGCGTTGCGCGTCCTGGCGATCTGGCGATTCTCCACCGCGACCACCCGCGCCCCGCCCTGCGTTGCGAGCGCCGCCGTGGCGTCCGTGGAAGCGTCGTCGGCGACCACGATCTCGTACTCGAGGCCGAGGCTGCGGGCCGCCGCGTGGATCGAGGCGAGCGTGGCGGGTAGCCACTTCTCCTCGTTGAACGCGGGCACGACGAAGGAGACGAGCGGCCCGGCCGCGGCCCGGCCGGGAGCCGGCTCAGACCGCGACGCGCTCGGACTCGAGGTAGTCGCGGACAACGGTGTCGAAGTCCGGATCGGCCCGGAATCCCATGGCGTTGGCGCGCTCGGTGCGGAAGCGCACCGGCCAGGTCTTCACGATCGACTGGATGCGCGCGTCGGGGACGAACTTCACGCGCGCGGCCGCGTCCTCGCCGGCCACGCGGCCCATGGCCTCGATCATCTCGCGCACGGTGAGCGTGATGCCCGGCAGGTTCACGACGCGGCTGGTGGGCCATGCCGAGGCAGGAAGCTCGTGCGCATGCAGGAAAGCCTCCACCACGCGTTTCGGCGACAGCATCCACACGCCGGTCGACTCCGGCACCGGGCACAGCGCCTGCACCCCGTTCAGCGGCTCGCGGATGATGCCGCTTGCGAAGGACGAGGCCGCGAGGTTGGGCTTGCCCGGGCGCACGACGATCGTGGGCAGGCGAAGCGAGCGGCCGTCGGCCATGCCCTTGCGCGTCCAGTCGGCGAGCAGGTATTCGCCGATGACCTTCTGCGTGCCGTACGACGTCTGCGGCGTGGGCGTGGTCGAGTCGTCGAGCACTTCGGGCAGCGTCCCGCCGAAAGCGGCGACCGAGCTCGCGTAGACGAACTTCGGCGGCGCGGCGAGCGCACGGCAGGCCTCGAGCAGCGCGCGCGTGCCGTCGAAGTTCACGCGGTAGCCGAGGTCGAAATCGGCCTCCGCCGCGCCGCTCACGATGGCGGCCAGGTGGAAGACGCTCGTGGTATCGCGCTGCAGGGCAGAGGCGAGCACGGCCGGATCGGCCATGTCGCCCTGGACGCGGGTGAACCCATCCAGCCCGGGAGGAAATGCGACATCGAGCAGTGTGATGTGCGCCGCAGGGTGCTTCGCCTTCAGCGCCCGGGCGAGGCGCGAGCCGAGGAAACCTCCGCCGCCGGTGACGAGGGCCTTCATGGACCCTCTCCCCGGCCCTGCCCGAGAGATGAGGGAGTCAAAGCGCGGCGACGCACATGATCTCCACCTTGTAGGCCGGGTTCGCGAGCTTGGCCTCGATGGTCGCGCGCGCCGGCGTCTGGCCGGGAACGACCCACGCTTCCCACGCCGTGTTCATGCCGGCGAAGTCGGCCATGTTCGGCAGGAAGATCTGCGCCGAGAGCAGCTTCGACTTGTCGCTGCCGACCTGGGCGAGGAGCTTGTCGATCTTGGCGAGCACTTCCTGCGTTTGTCCCGTGATGTCCTTGCCCGTGTCGTCCGGCACCTCGCCCGCGAGGTAGACGGTGTTGCCGTGGACGACGATCTCGGACAGGCGCTTGCCGACGTTGTGTCTCTGGATGGTCATTTCTTCGCAGTCCCTTCCGTTGAAAAGATTCAAGCTATCAGAAGCCGAGGAAGCAGGGGAATCAGGGAAAAGCAAAATCGAGCTTCGAGGCTTCGCTCAAACGCAGGCACGAATGACACATCCATCTCTGATTCCCCTGCTTCCTCTGCTTCCCGCTTTCACCTGCTTTTCACTCGACCGCGCGAGCGGAGAAGCCTTCCTTCTGCAAGGCCGCGACGATCTGCCTCACGTGCTCGCGATTGCGCGTCTTGAGCACGAGGTTCAGCTCCGCATTCTGCACCGCGAGCGTGGTGAAGGCGCGCTGGTGGTACACCTCGGCGATGTTGGCGCCCTGCTCGGCCACGATCGAGGAGACCTTGGCGAGCACGCCGGGCACGTCGCGGATCTCCACCGTGATGCGCGCGAGGCGCCCGCCCCGGACCATGCCGCGCTCGATGATCTCGGAGAGCATGAGCGGGTCGATGTTGCCGCCGCCCAGCACGAGGCAGACCTTGCGGCCCTTGAAGCGCGCCGGATGCCGCAGCAGCGCGGCGAGGGGCGCGGCCCCGGCGCCTTCGACGACGGTCTTCTCGATCTCGAGCAGCGTCACGATCGCCTGCTCGACGTCGCCCTCGTCCACCAGCACGATCTCATCGACGTTGCGCGACACGATCTCGCGCGTGATCCTGCCGGGCTCCTTGACCGCGATGCCGTCGGCGATGGTCGAGGCCGCGAATTGCGGCTCGGTGCCGCGCACCGCGTGGTACATCGAGGGGAAGCGCTGCACCTCGACGCCCACGATCTCCACCGAGGGTTTCAACGCCTTGGCCGCGGTGCTGATGCCGGAGATGAGGCCGCCGCCCCCGATCGCCACCACGATGGCCTCGAGCTCCGGCCAGTCGGTCATGATCTCGAGCCCGCAGGTGCCCGCGCCCGCCACGATGAGCGGATCGTCGTACGGATGCACGAAGGTGAGGCCGCGCCGCTGGCATTCGGCGATCGCGTGGGCCTTGGCGCCGTCGAAGTTCTCCCCCTCCTGGATCACCGTGGCACCCAGGCGCTGGGTCTGCTCGACCTTCACGAACGGCGTGTGCTTCGGCATCACGATGGTCGAGGGAATGCCCAGGCGCGTGGCGTGGTACGCGACTCCCTGCGCGTGGTTGCCGGCCGAGCACGCGATCACGCCCTTCGCGCGTTGCTCCGGCGTGAGCGAGGTGAGCTTGTTCAACGCGCCGCGCTCCTTGAAGGAGGCCGTGAACTGGTGGTTCTCGAACTTGAGCCACACCTGCGCGCCGGTGATGTCGGAGAGCGTGCGCGAGTGCAGGCACGGCGTTCGCACGACGTGGCCTTCGATCACCTTCGCTGCCGCTTGTATGTCCTTCAGCTCGATCATTTGTCGCTGGCGCTTTCAAGCAGGTGAAAGCGGGAATCAGAGGAAGCAGAGGAAGCAGAGAAATGCAATGTGTGGTTCGAGGCTTCGTTGAGCGCAGGCACGAAACCCAAATGCCTTTCCCTGATTCCCCTGATTCCCCTGCTTCCCGCCTTGACCCGCTTTAGTTTGTAAACCGGAAATCCACGTCGGGCTTCACCCCGGAAATGATGTCCGCGAGTGCCTTCCCCGAACCCGCCGCCATGGTCCAGCCGAGCGTGCCGTGGCCGGTGTTGAGGTAGAGGTTCGGGAATTTGGTCCTTCCGATGAGCGGCACGTTCGACGGCGTCGAGGGCCGCAGACCCGTCCAGAACTCCGCGCGGTCGTAGTCCGCGGCGCCCGGAAAGACCACCCGCGCGCGCCGGGTGAGCGCCTCGCAGCGCACCATGTTGAGCTCGGTGGAATAGCCCGAGAGCTCGGCCGTTCCGGCGATGCGCATGCGCTCGCCCAGCCGGGAGAACACGATCTTGTACGCGTCGTCGGTGATGCTGACGGTGGGCGCTTTCGCCGGCTCGATGATCGGGATGGTGGCCGAGTAGCCCTTGGCGGGATAGATCGGAAGGTCCAGGCCGATCGGCCGCGTGAGCAGCGGCGAGTAACTGCCGAGGGCGACCACGTAGGCATCCGCGGTCAGCACTTCGTCGCGGCCATCGGCGTGCGAGGCGACCACGCCCGTGATGCCGCTCGCGTCGCGATCCATCTTGCGCACGCTCCGTCCGTAGAGGAACCTGGCGCCCCTGCCTTCGGCGAGCTTCGCGAGGTTCACGGTGAATTTGTGCGCGTCGCCGGATTCGTCGGTCTGGGTGTAGGTGGCGCCTGCGATGTTGTCGCGGAAGTGCGCGAGCGCGGGCTCGATCCGCACGCACTCCGCGGGCGTCTTCACCTCCATCTCGAGCCCGTAGCGCCGCAGCATGGGCGCGGCCGCGGCGGCCTCCTCGAACGAGGCCTTGTCGGTGAAGTAGTGCAGGATGCCGCGCTGCAGCGCGTCGTACTCGATGCCGGTCGTGGCCCGCAGCTCCGCGAGCGCCTCGCGCGAGTAGGCCGAGAGGGTGACCATCAGGCGGCTGTTCTCCCGCGTGCGCCACGGCGCGCATTCGTAGAAGAACCGCAGGCCCCAGGACCACTGGTGCGGGTCCATGCGCAGGCGGAAGAGCAGCGGCGAGTCGGGCTTGAACCACCACTTGACCAGCTTGAGCGGCGCCTCCGGCGTGGACCACGGCTCGGAATGGCTTACCGATATCTGGCCGCCGTTGGCGTAGGAGGTCTCGAGGCCGGGTCCGGAACGGCGATCGACCACCGCCACCTCGTGGCCCCGGGCGGCGAGGTACCAGGCGGTCGAGGTGCCGATCACGCCTGCGCCGAGGACGAGGATCTTCATTGGGGTCCCCATTATACTTTTGCCCCATGAGAACCCGCGTCTACGCAGACCTCCAGTCCTTCGTGCGCGCGGCCTGCACGCATGCCTCGAACGCCGGGCCCGAGCTGCCCGCGCTGCCGTTCTACGTGCGCGAGCACATCGTCGGATGGCTCCGTCCCTCGCTCGCGGACCGCCTGCGCCGCTGGCCGCACGTATTCGAAGTCGGCGACGCCTTCGTGATCCTCAAAACCCGGCCCGACACCGTGGCCGAGCGCAGCAGCGCGATGGCCGCGGTCACCCGGGAGCTCGCGCGCGACGGCGTCATCACGGGATGGCGCGACGAGGTCGTGAGCATCTCGGAGCGCCACGGCTCGCCCGAGCTCTTCCGCGTCGAGCGGTCGGCCACGCGGCCCTTCGGCTTCATCGCCTACGCTGCGCACTTGAACGTGTTCACGCGCATCGGCGGCCGGGTGCACGTGTGGATCGCGCGCCGCAGCCCCTCGAAGGCGATCGACCCGGGCAAGCTCGACAACCTCGTGGGCGGCCGCATCGCCGCCGGCATGAGCGTGGACGAGACCCTGCGCAAGGAGGCCTGGGAGGAGGCCGGCATCCCCCCTGCGCTTCTGGGCGACGTGAATTGCATCGGCGCGGTGAGGGTCGAGTATTCCGTGCCCGAGGGCCTGCACCGCGAGGTGATGTTCGTGCACGACCTCTGGGTCTCGGCCGACTTCAAGCCCGTGAACCAGGACGGCGAGGTCTCCGAGATCCGCCTCCTGCCGGTCGAGGAGGTCATCCAGGCGATCCTGGCGGGGGACTTCACCCTGGACGCCGGCACCGTCATGGTGGATGCGCTGCTGCGCCTGGGCGCGGTGCTTCCCGAAGATTCCCAATACCTCGACCTGCTCCGGCTGATGAAGCCGTGACGGGCCTGGCGCTCGGCCTGGTCCTCGCCTCCGCTTTCGTCCACGCGAGCTGGAATTACCTGCTGAAGAGCAGCGGCGGCGGCGCGGGCCTCATCACCGCCGCGAGCGCGCTCTCGCTCGCGATCTACGCGCCGATCCTTGCCGCGGCGCTCTGGTGGCAGGGTGGATACGCGTTCCGCCCCGTGCACCTCGCCCTCATGGCGGGCAGCGGCTTCGTGCACATGCTCTACTTCCTGCTGCTCGACCGCGCGTATCGAAGCGGCGGCGACCTCTCGATCGTGTATCCCCTGGCGAGGGCGACCGGGCCCCTGCTCACGATCGTGGCGGCGATCCTCTTCCTGGGGGAGCGTCCCGGGCCGGCGGCGCTCGCGGGCGCCGTGCTCATCGGCATCGCGGCGCTCGCGCTCGCCGGCAATCCGTTCGCGAGCCGCGGCGACTCGCGCCATGCCATGGGTTTCGCGCTGCTCACCGGTTGCATGATCGCGGTCTACACCCTGTGGGACAAGCAAAGCGTGGCGGCTTTCCTCATCCCGCCGCTGCTCTACGACTGGGGCACGAACGCTTTCCGCGTCTTGATGCTCGTGCCGTATACCCGCAGGCTCACGCCCGGCGCGATCGCGCGAGCGTGGGCCGAGCGGCGCGGCGTCGTCATAGCCATCGCGCTGCTCTCGCCCCTTTCCTACATCCTGGTGCTCACCGCGATGGTCTGGACGCCGGTGAGCCTCGTGGCGCCCGCGCGCGAGGTTTCGATCCTCTTCGCCGCGCTCATGGGCGCGCACTTCCTGCGCGAGGGCGACGTGGCGCGGCGCGCGGTCGCGGCCGTGGGCATGGTGCTCGGAATCGCGGGGTTGGCGCTCGGTTAGAATCCGTTTACGTCCCCCGGCGTCCCATGGCTTCCCCGACCTCCTCCCCTGCCTGGCAGGCGCTCCTCGGCCACCGCGACGCCCTCGCGGAGCGGCGCATCGGGGATTTCTGGGACGAGGATCCCGGCCGCGGCGCGGCGTTGACGTTCCCGTGCGCCGGCATCACGGCGGATTTTTCCAAGCAGCGCGCCACGCCGCAGACGCTCGGCCTCCTTGTCGAGCTCGCGCGCAGCCGCGACCTGCCCGCGGCGATCGAGCGCCTCTTCTCGGGCGAGCGCGTGAACGTGACCGAGGATCGCCCGGCGCTGCACATGGCGCTGCGCGGCGACGAGCACGTGACCGTGGCGGGCCAGGACGTGCTGCCCGAGGTGCAGCGCAACCGCGAGCGCATGCGGGTGGTGGCGCAGGCCGTGCGCGAGGGTCATTGGAAGGGGCATACCGGGGAGCGCGTCAAGTGCGTGCTCGCGCTGGGCATCGGGGGCTCCGCGCTCGGTCCGCGCGTGGCGCTCGAGGCGCTGCGCGGCGAGGCCGACGGGCCGGAGGTGCGCTTCGTCACCAACGTCGACGCGGCCGAATTCGACGATGCCGTGGATGGCATCGATCCCGCCTCGACGCTCGTCGTGATCGCATCCAAGACCTTCACCACCCAGGAGACGATGGCCAATGCCGAGGCCGCGCGCCGCTGGATCCGCGCTTCCCTCGGCGAGGGCGCGAT
>CAMPHL010000124.1 GCA_946885905.1 uncultured Pseudomonadota bacterium
CATGGGGGGCAAGACCCCCGATCCCAACTACGAGCAGGTGTGCTCGGGCACCAGCGGCCACGCCGAAGTGGTGCGCGTCACGTTCGACCCGGACGAGCTCGAATACAGGGACCTGTTGACCGTCTTCTTCACCATCCACGATCCCACGACCCTGAACCGCCAGGGCAACGATGTGGGCACCCAGTACCGGTCCGCGATCTTCCATCACTCGGACGAGCAGAAGCGCGTGGCCGAGGAAGTCATCGCGAGCCTGGGCAAGGCGGGAATCTTCCGCGATCCCATCGTGACGGAGGTCTCCCCGGCCAGCCGATTCCACCTGGCCGAGGACTACCACCAGGAGTATTTCCAGAGGGTGGGCGGCGGCAATCCCTATTGCAGCTACGTGATCGAGCCCAAGGTGGCCAAGTTCCGCAAGCACTTTGTCGAAAGGCTCAAGCGCCAGTAGACTACGGGGGTTTGGCGCACGCCTTCGAAAACCCCCTCCAATGACGGAACAATCAACGGGTTGCGTGCTGTTCGCGGACGTGAGCGGCAGCACCAAGCTCTACGAGACCGTGGGCGACGCAGCCGCGCACGCGGCCATCGACCTTTGCGTGAAGCTCTTCGCCAACATCACCGGGGAGCACGGCGGGCGGGTGATCAAGACCATCGGCGACGAGGTCATGGCGATCTTCCCCCAGGCCTCCGATGCGGGCCGCGCCGCGGTCGACATCCAGCTGGGCGTGGCGGGAATGCCGCCGGTGGACAAGGTCCGCCTGGGGGTGCGCATCGGGCTTCATTACGGACCCGTGGTCGAGCGCGAGGGCGACGTCTTCGGCGACACGGTGAACCTTTCGGCACGGTTGACCGAGATGGCGTCGCGTGGCCAGATCATCACGTCGTTGGAGACAGTCGAGCGGCTGGGCGACCTCCAGCGGCTCGACTGCCGCAAGCTCTACGCGATTCCGGTCAAGGGCAAGGAGAAGGATGTCCAGATCTGCGAGATCCTCTGGACCGACGTGGACGATGCGACGCAGCTCGCCAGCCCGCGAAACACGCGCAACGAAAGGACGAGCCTTACCCTGCGGGTTTCCTATCGCGGCCGCGACATCGCGCTGCCCGCCGAGCGCAAGACGCTGGTGATGGGCCGCGACGCCGGCGCGGACCTGGTCGTGGCCGAGCGCATGGCCTCGCGCATGCACTGCGAGATCGAGGCGCGCCAGGGCCGCTTCTTCCTCACCGACCGCAGCGCCAACGGGACCTGGGTGTCGATCGACGGCGCCACCGAGGTGGTGCTGCGGCGCGAGGAAACGATGCTCCACGGCCACGGCTACATCTCGCTCGGGCAGCCCCGCGCGAGCTCCACGGAGGTGGTCGAGTTCTTCTGCGAATAGGGGCCGGGACATGGGACTGAAGGATTTCTTCGGCGGGGGCAGGAAGAAGGAGGAGCTGGTCGAGAAGGCCAAGGAGGTGATCTCCGAGGACGGCAAGCTCACGCCGCAGACCACCGCCAAGCTGCAGAGATTCGCGCAGGAGAACGAGGCCGACCTCGCGGACGACAAGACGCGCATGCGCCGCGACATCTACAACCAGGCGGTCGGCATGGCCAAGGCGCGCGGCAAGCTCTCCGAGGGGGAGGCGGCCGAGCTCGCGAAGGTGCAGAAGTTCCTGGCGCTGCGCGACGACCAGGTGGAGAAGACCAGGTTCGACCTCGTGCGGCTGCGCAACGTGACCGAGATCCGCCAGGGCAATCTTCCCACGGTGCCTTCGTCGAACGTGGCGCTGCGTGGCGTGCCTTTCGAGGCCGGGGAGATCGCGCACCACGCGATCCAGGTCGACATCCAGGATCGGCCCAGCCCCAGCGGCATGCCCGGCGTGCCCGTGAAGTGGGCGACCCCGTACACGGCCAACTCGGCCCGGGCGCAATCGCTGCCCGGCGACGGAGCGAAGGAGCTGGGCGAGGGCTACCTGATCATCACCAACCGGCGCCTGGTCCTGCGTCCCAACCAGGGCAAGGTGGCCGCCGTCGCCTATGCCCGGGAGGCGAGCTTCTTCCTCTATTCCGACGGGCTTCGCATCGAGCGCACCGTGGGGAATACAATCCTCAGGTTCAAGTCGAAGTCGGACGGCACCGCGGAGATCGTGGGCGAGCTGCTGGCCGCGCTGATGCGCTGAGGGGAAGTCTCATGGGAATCAAGGACTGGTTCGGTGGCGACAAGAAGAAGGCGGCCTATCGCGAGAAGGTGAAGGAGGCGGTGTCCGACGGCAAGTTGTCGAACACCGACATCCAGCGCCTCCAGGAGCTGCGCCAGCAGCTCGACGTGACCGACGCCGGCGACGACCGCACCAGCATCCGGCGCGAGCTCTACGACGAAGCCTTCGACGCCAAGCGCTCGAAGGGCGAGCTCAATCAGACGGGCGTGCTCGACTTGGCCAAGATCCAGAAATTCCTGGCGCTTCGCGACGACCAGATCGCCGACAAGAAGGTCGAGGTGAACCGCCTTCGCATGCTCACCGAGATCCGCAAGGGCAACCTGCCGTTGGTTCCGCCGACGCACGCGGTGCTGCGCGGCGTGAAGCTCGAGCAGGGCGAGGTGCCGCACTACAGCGTGCAGGTGCAGATGTCGTCGACCTCGCGCGCCGGCGACGACGGCATGCCGATCGACGTGAATTTCAAGTACGCGGAAGGCGCTTCGCGCGCCCACTTCCTGCCCGAGGAGGGCGCCAAGCCCGTAGGCGACGGCACGGTCATCATCACCAGCGTGCGGCTGATCATCAAGACCGAAAACGGGCGGGTCGCCTCGGTGAAGTTCGGCGGCGAGGGCCAGGCGTTCCTCTACAACGAGGGCCTGCGCGTGAAGGGCACCATGAACCAGACGCTGCTCAAGTTCAGGAGTGGGGCCGACGAGACGGCCGAAATCGTGGGCACGCTGCTCGCCCACGTGACCGCGCGCTAGGCGCTAGCGCTTCGCAGGGGCCGCGGAAGCGGCCGAGGCCGCCGGCACAGGCGCCGCAACCGCCGCGGCGGCCCCCGGCGCCTTCGGCACGATGAGCTCCGCGTAGTTGAACATCGGTAGCGGCGGGGGCAGCTTCAGCTGCTCGGCCACGTCCATGCGCACCTGCAGCGAGAAACGCGTGAGGGTCTCGACGGGGATCGTTTCCGGCCTGCGCTTGTGCACCAGGATCTGCTCGGCCTTGTACGCCGTGAACTGGCCGATGGCGTGGTAACGGGCCACCAGGCCCATCAGCGCGCCGGTTTCCATGAGGCCCTCGGTCGAGGCGAACGTGGGAATGTTGCTTTCCATCGCCGCGGGGATGATGAGGCTCCTGGTCTGGGTGTTGAGGTACGAGTCCGGCGGCAGGTAGAGCCAATCCACGTTCTGCCGCTTCATCTCGCGCACCATGTCGGCCGCGCCTTCGTTGGTCACTTTCTTGTTCGCGTCGAGCTTGAACGGCTTGGCGACCACGCCGAAGCCGAGCTTCTTCGACAGCGCCCTTACCTCCTCGAGCACGATCACCGAGTTCTGCTCGGTGGGCGTGTAGATGACGCCGAGGTTCTTGATCGGCCGGTAGGAGGCGATCGCCCGCAGTTGCGTCTCCGTCGGCGCGACGATGTAGACCCCGGTCAGGTTGCGGCTGGAGGACTTGTGGTCGCGCACGATCTTCGCGGGGATCGGGGCGGCCACGAGCGTGAACACGACCGGGATGTCCGTGATGTGCTTCGAGCGGTCGACGGCGTCGTAGGGGCCGACCACGCCGAGCGTGACCGACGTGCCCCATGCGTAGACGAGGTCGGGGCGGGTCTGCCTGATCTCGTCGATGAAGCCGGGCATGCGCGAGGCGTCGCGGGCGAGGTCGCGGAAGGTGATCTCGACCGGGATGCCGCGCGAGGCGAAGTACTCCTGGAAGCCGCGCTCCACCTCGGTCATGCCGCGGAAGAGGATCGCGTAGATGCGGTACGGACGCTTCTGCGCCTGCGCGAGGGCATCGCCCTCGGCGCCGAGCATCACGGCGAGCAGCGCGCAGCACGCGAGCAACCGGAGCAGGCTCATGGCTTCGCGGTCTCGGGCTCGTCGACGGGTTCGAACCCGCGGCTTGCGACCGTGAAGGCGAGGCCGCAGAAGAGCACCAGGCCGCTGATCGCGACGAATGCGCCCTGGTAGCCCCAGAACACCACCAGCAGGCTCGCGAGCAGCGGTCCCAGCGCATTTCCCAAACGCTCGAGCAGGCGATAGACCCCGTACACGGCGTCGTGGCCGTAGATGCGGATTTCCTCCTGGCAGTGCTCGGCCACCAGCGCGCTCTGCGCCGCGATCGACAGGGCCTGGCCCAGGCCCAGCAGGAAGACCACGCCGAAGAGCACGAGGAAGCTGTCGGAGAGGAGCAGCAGCAGGCCGGACATGCCCGAGATGATGAGGCCCCAGGATACGTAGCGGTCGCGTCGCAGGCTCGTGTCGGACAGGCTCGCCGAGAGCGGCACGATCACCACCATCATCACCGCGTAGACCATCAGCATGCGCCCGGCCATGGCCGAGGTGTTGCCGATGGAGACGATGTAGAGCGGGACGAGATAGAAGCACACGCCGGTGAGGATCACCTTGGCCGGCATGGCCGCGAGCCCCGTGAGCGTCATGAACCGCCCGTTGAAGAGCAGCGCCGTGATCTCGCGCAGCCGCGGGCCGCGCGACTGGCGCCCGCTGGTGGAGGAACGTACCTCCTGGACCGGCAGGCGCCCGATGGCGACGAGCGAGAAGACCGCCACCACCGCGGAAACCGCGAAGGAGAGCCGGTAGCCGATGTTGTCGGCGAGGATGCCGCCGATGGAGGGACCGCAGACGGTCGCCACCATGATCGCGCCGATGAACAGCGCGAAGCCCTGCGCGCGGTTGTGCTGCCCGGTCCGGTCGAGCACGTAGCCCTGGGCGGCCACGAACACCATGGCGTAGCCGACCGCGCAGAGCGAGCGCCAGAGCAGCAGGTCGTAGAGGTTCACCGCCGCCGCGGTGCCCGCGAAGCCGATGGTGGCGATCGTGGCGCCGATCAGCATCGCCTTGCGCCGGCCGACCCGCTCGCTCCAGCCGCCCAGGTAGGGCTGGCCCAAAGCCACGATCAGCATGAACAGCATGATCGGCAGGCCGATGACCACCTGCGGCGAGAGCCCCGGGATGGCCACCAGGAGCTGGTTCACGTAGTTGGGCAGGAACGAGCGCGTGAGCTCCTCGGCCAGGATGAACGCGAAGAGCGGCGCGCGGATGCGGTTCAGGTTCATCTCGTCGTTGTCGCCGTTCTTGCGCGCCGAGCCGAACCTGAGGTTGCGCTTGATGGATTCGAGCGCCTGCGCCGCGGGCTTGAGCGCCTCGCGCCTTTCGCCGGTCGCCCCGCGCAGCTTTTGCTCCAGCTCGCCCACGAGGAACTCGTAGCGGACGTTCAAATGGTCCACGGCGGCATCGATGCGCCTCAACATCCGGCCGATCTCGTCGTTGGCGCGGATGCGCGCGGTCGCGGTGAAATCGCCCGTGCGCATGCGATCCACCTGGTGCTGGAACTCGCCCAAGCCCGAGGCGAGGCGCGCGCCCGCCATGAAATTGAGCAGCTCCAGCGTGAAGAAGAGCGACACCACGAGCACGACCACCACGTCCAGCAGCACCTCGAGCAGCACGTTCTCGACGAACTTGCCTTCGATCACGATGTGCAGCATGCCCAGGGGCTTGTCGGCGCGGATCGGCAGCGAGACGAAGTAGTCGCGCCCGACCTGTTCGTTGGTCCAGGTGCCGGCCGGGTCGAGCGCGACGGCGAGGACCTTGGGCCGGGCGAAATAGCCGCGCGCCTCGGACGGCGCCTCGCCGCGGCCGTAGAGCACCTTGCCGTCCAGATCGGTGATGGCGGCGTAGCTGAACTCGGGGTTCTCGTCGATCACCTCGCGGAAGGTCTGGTCGACGCCGTAGAGCGAGTCGAAGGGCACGCCGTAGCCGACCGCCTTGAGCACCAGCGCGCGCACCGAGGAGGCGATCGTGGCGGCCTTCTGCTGCGTCTCGGGAACCAGCTCGGCCTCGAATACCCGCTGCGAGAAGTACGAGACGACGGCGAGGGCCAGCACCACGCACACCATGATGACGCCCGCCAGGCGCCAGTAGACGCGCCAGAGGTAATTCTTCTCGAGCATCGCCCCTTCAGCCGGCGGCATCTAGCCTCGCCCGCAGCTGGTCGAGCGACTTGTTGGCGTCGTCGAGCGATGTGCGCAGGCTGCCGATCGCGGCGTCGAAGGCCGAGCCGCCGGATGCCGCCCGGGCCGAGGCCTTGTCCTCGAGGTGGCCGGCGGCCGCCTCGAGCGAGCGCAGGTCGCGTTCGAAGCGGCGGATGACCACGATCAGGGCGAGGGGCGCCAGCACCGCGACGCCCGCGAATGCCGCGAGGGAGGCGGCGAGGAGCTCGCCGCCCGCCTTGGCGGCGGCGCGATCGACCTCGGTGCGCGCATAGCGCAACGCGAGGAAGCCGACGGCGAGGTCGAAGTTGTTCTTGACCGAGATGCCCGCGATGTAGTCCTGCGGCGCTTCGACGGACCATTCGGTGCGCTTGGATTGCTCCGCGGCACGAATCCACGACTCGGGGACCTTCTGGCCGACGCGCGCCCGCTCGCTGCTGTAGATCACCTGGCCGTTGGCGTCGAAGACGTCGATGCCGCGCAGGAGGGGGTCGGAAAGTTGCTCCCGGCGGAGCATCTCACCCAGCGTACCGATCTCGTTGAACCGGATGCCGACCATCAGCGAGGCCTGGATGCTGCTCTCGATGCCCCGGCCCACCAGCAGCACGCGCGACTTCACGATGCTGCTGATCGTGCTCTTGTACTTGAAATAGTTCAGGAATGCGGACATGCCGACGGCGAAGAAGCTCACCACCAGCGCCACGAGCATGAACCGTACGCGAATCGTCCCCATTGCCCGAGCCCTAGCCCTCCCAGACCGGTCTTCTCGCGGAATGGTAGCACGCGGCTTGTGTAAAACCTAAAATTACAAACGTAAGTCTTTGTCTATAGAGCCTTTTCGTGGTTTTGTTGCGCTTTTGTGGTAGGTTTACCCGTGACCAGCCACGTCGGGCGGGTCCGCGGGGAGCAAAAGTGAGCGAAAAGCCCAAGGACGACGACGAGAAAACCGTCATCTTCGACCCTAACGAGAAGACCGTTAAGTTGTCGGCGGACTACTTTGCGGTGGAGCCCACCGCGCTCGATCCGGCACGGGCGCCCACCCAGTCGGCCGCTGCCCCGTCCCCGCCACAGCCTTCCCCCGGCC
>CAMPHL010000125.1 GCA_946885905.1 uncultured Pseudomonadota bacterium
TGTTGTAGTAGCGGATATCCACGCCGGAATGCTCGGCGAGCTTGCGCGCGGCGGCATCGGCGCGGGAGTTGAACCCGATGACGACCGCCTTCGAGGCGAGGGCCAGGTTGATGTCGCTCTCGGTGATGCCGCCTACGGCGCTGTGCACGATGTTCACGCGCACCTCGTCGGTCGAAAGCTTCGCGAGCGCATGCGCCAGGCCCTCGTAGGAGCCCTGCACGTCCGCCTTGATGATGAGCGCGAGGCTCTTCTTCTCCCCCTCGCTGATCTGGTCGAACACGTTCTCGAGCTTGGCCGCCTGCTGCTTGGCGAGCTTCACGTCGCGGAACTTGCCCTGGCGGAAGAGCGCGATCTCGCGCGCCTTGCGCTCGTCGCCAAGCACCTGGATGTCGTCGCCAGCCCGCGCCACGTCCTGCAGCCCCTGGATCTCCACCGGGATGGACGGGCCGGCTTCCGAGACGGCTTTGCCGTTCTCGTCGTTCATCGCACGCACGCGCCCGAAGACCGCGCCGGCGAGGAGGACGTCACCCTTCTTGAGGGTGCCCGACTTCACGAGCACGGTGGCCACGGGGCCGCGCCCCTTGTCCAGGCGCGACTCGATCACGACGCCCTTGGCGGGCGCGTTCACCGGCGCCTTGAGCTCGAGCACCTCCGATTGGAGCTGGATCGACTCGAGCAGCTTGTCCAGCCCCTGGCCGGTCTTGGCCGAAACCTCGACGAACTGCGTCTCGCCGCCCAGTTCCTCGGAGACGATCTCGTGCGAAAGCAGCTCGTTCTTGATGCGCTGCGGGTTGGCCTCGGGCTTGTCGATCTTGTTCACCGCGACCACGACCGGGACCTTGGCGGCCTTGGCATGGTTGATGGCCTCGATGGTCTGGGGCATCACGCCGTCGTCCGCGGCCACCACCAGGATCACGAGGTCGGTGATCTGGCTGCCGCGTGCCCGCATCGCCGTGAAGGCCTCGTGGCCGGGCGTGTCGAGGAAGGTGATGACGCCTCTCGGGGTCTCCACGTGGTAGGCGCCGATGTGCTGGGTGATTCCGCCGGCTTCGCCCACGGCGACGCGCGCCTTGCGGATGGCGTCCAGGAGCGAGGTCTTGCCGTGGTCGACGTGTCCCATCACCGTCACTACGGGGGGGCGAGTCTCCACGTGGGCCTGCTCCGCGGCCGCGGCTTGCGTGAGGAACGACTCGGGGTCGTCCAGCTTCGCCGGCTTCGCCGTGTGGCCCATCTCCTGCACCACGATCATCGCGGTGTCCTGGTCGATGACCTGGTTGATGGTCACCATGGTGCCCATCTTCATCATGACCTTGATCACCTCGGCGGCCTTCACCGACATCTTGTGCGCGAGGTCGCCCACGCTGATGGTTTCCGGGACCAGCACCTCGATCACCTTCGGCTCGGTGGGCGCGGCGAATGCCGTGCCGCCGTCGTCGTCGCGATGGCGGGAACCGCCGCGTGAGCGCCAGCCGTCACGGCCTCCGGATGCGTCGCCGCGCGTCTTGATCGCGCGCCGGCGCGCCTGTTCATCCACCCAGGCGGAGGCGGGCCTCGGAGCCCGCTTCGGCCCCTTCTTGTCAGCCTTGGCGTCCTTCTCGCCCGGCTTGAGCACTGGACGGTGGAGCGTGCCCTCGCTTTCCTTCGCGGGCGCGGCGGCGGGCGCGGGCGCGGCATCGGCCTTCGGCGCCTCGGCCTTCACCTCGACGAGCACCGGGGCCTCGGCCTCGGTGGCGATCTCCTCGCCCTTCTTGCGGACGACGCGCTTCTTCTTCGGCGCCTCGCCCTGCGTCGGTGCGGGCGCCTCGGCGGGCGCCGTTTCGTCGGCCTTCTTCTTTCCGATGGTCGCGCGTTTGGCCTTCGACTCGGCTTCGGCGGCCTGGCGCGCGGCGCGCTCGGCCTGGCGCCGGGCCTCGGCCTCGCGCTTGCGCGCTTCTTCCTCGTCGATGATGGGCGCGGGCGGGGTGGTGGGCTTCGCCGGCTCCGGCGCCGCCTCGGGCTTGTCCACCTTCACGAAGGTCCGCTTCTTGCGCACCTCGACCTGGATGGTGCGCGCCTTGCCGGTCGAATCGGCCTTCTTGATCTCCGTCGTCTGCTTGCGCGTGAGGGTGATCTTCTTCTTCTCGTCCTTCTTGCCGTGGACTTCCTGGAGGTAGTCGAGCAGGCGCGACTTGTCCTGCTCCGTGATCGCGTCCTCGCCGGCGCTCTTCTTCACGCCGGCCGCCTGCAGCTGCTCGAGCAGCAGCGCCACCGGCAGCTTGAGCTCCGTGGCGAATTGGGCGACGTTCGACTTGGCCATTTAGTGCGTCTTCTCCTTCGGCTTCAGGCCTGCGCCTGATCCCTGAACCACGGTTCGCGCGCCTTCATGATCAGCTTGTTCGCGCGCTCGGCATCCATGCCGGTCATCTCGGTGAGCTCGTCGGTCGCTAGGTCCGCAAGGGCGTCCATCGTGGTGATGCCCTTGGAGGCGAGTACCCGGGCGGTCTGGTTGTCCATGCCCTCCATGCTCTGCAGGTCCTCGGCGGCGTGCTCGACGTTCTCCTCGCTCTTGATCGCCTCGGTAAGCAGCGCGTTGCGGGCCCGGCGGCGCAGCTCGTTCACGGTTTCCTCGTCGAATGCCTCGATCTCGAGCATCTCGGGCAGCGGCACGTAGGCCACCTCGTCCAGCGAGGTAAAGCCTTCGGACACCAGGATCTCCGCGACCTCCTCGTCGACGTCCAGCTTCTCCATGAAAAGCGAGCGCACGACGCTCGTCTCCTGGGCGCTCTTCTGCTCGCGCTCCTCGGTGGTCATGATGTTCAGGTGCCAGCCGGTGAGCTCGGAGGCGAGGCGGACGTTCTGGCCCCCCTTGCCGATCGCGAGCGCGAGCTGGTCCTCGTCCACCACGACGTCCATCGAGTGGCGCTCCTCGTCCACGACGATGGAGGTCACCTCGGCGGGAGCCAGCGCGTTGATCACGAACTGCGCCGGCTCGGGCGACCAGAGGATGATGTCGACGCGCTCGCCGGCGAGCTCCTGGGTCACGGCCTGGACGCGCGAGCCTCGCATGCCGACGCACGTGCCGACCGGGTCGATGCGCTGGTCGTTGGACTTGACCGCGATCTTGGCCCGCAGCCCCGGGTCGCGCGCGGCGGCGCGGATCTCGAGCAAGCCCTCCTCGATCTCGGGCACCTCGAGCTCGAAGAGCTTCACCAGGAACTCGGGCGCGGTGCGCGATAGCACGATCTGCGGCCCGCGCGCCTGGCGGTCGATCTTCTCGATGTAGGCGCGCACCCGGTCGCCCTGGCGCAGGTTTTCCTTCGGGATCAGCTTCTCGCGCGGCAGGAGCGCCTCCACGCGGCCCGATTCCACGATGAGGCTGCCACGCTCGGCGCGCTTCACGGTGCCGGTCACCAACGATTCGCCGCGCTCGAGGAAGTCGTTGAGGATCTGCTCGCGCTCGGCGTCGCGGATCTTCTGCAGGATCACCTGCTTGGCGGCCTGGGCGCCGATGCGCCCGAAGGTTTCGGCCTCGAGCGGTTCCTCGATCACGTCGCCCAACTGCGCCTCGGGATTCTCCGAGACGGCGTCGGTGATCGCGATCTGGTGGGCGGGCTCCTCGTGCTCTTCGTCGGGCACCACGGTCCAGCGGCGAAACGCCGCGTAATCGCCGCTCTCGCGATCGATCTCCACCCGCACGTCGACCTCGTCCTTGAAGCGCTTCTTGGTGGCCGAGGCGAGCGCCATCTCCAGCGCCAGGAACACCGTGTCCTTGGCGACGTTTTTTTCGCGCGCCAGCGCGTCGACCAGAAGCAGAATGTCGCGACTCATCTCAACCTCGTCATGCCGGCTCGGGGAGCCGGGCCCTTCGTCGCCCCGGCGAAGGCCGGGGCCCAATCATTCGTCAAAGTTCCGGAACCAGCCGCGCCTTGTCGATCTCGGCGAAGGCGAACTGCAGCCGCTTCCCCTCAACATCCATGCACACGCCGTCGCCATCGACGCCGGCCAGCATGCCCTCGAAGCGCCGCCGGCCATCGCGCGGAAGCCTCAGCCGCACGCTCGCCTTGTGCCCGGCGAAGCGCGCGAAATCCTCGGGCCGCTTGAGCGGACGGTCCAGCCCCGGGGACGACACCTCCAAGCGCTCGTAGTCGATGCCTTCGACGGCGAGCACCCGGGAGAGGTGGTTGCTCACCCGGGCGCAGTCCTCGACGGTGATGCCGCGGGGCGAATCGATGAAAACCCGCAGCAGCCCGCCCCGGGAAATCTCGAGGCCGGCGAGGTCATAGCCCAAGCCGGCCAGCGTTTCCCGCAGCCAGCCCTCGCGCTCGATCACCCGGTTTGCGCTCAAAGAAACGGTCCTACAAACAAAAAATGGGCTCGAGGCCCATCCCAACTTCCGAACCGCGAAATGTTAGCACGAAAAGGGCCCCCGAGGCGACTCGGCGAGTCGTTCCCGCGGCGTGAGCGCTGCGTTCCACACGCCGTGACCGGGGCAACAATCCGAGACAAAGCGCTACAGACCGCATCGTTGCGCTGCGTAGCATCGGCTCCATCCAAGAAATCACAAAACGGGAGCGGAAAAGATGCACTTGGCCCGAAAAATCCTGCTCGCCGCGATGGCCGACGAGGAGCCGCCGGGGGCCTTCGCCGAGCAGCTGCTCTACACCTTCCAGCACCACAACATCCGCGGGCGCTTCTACTACGCCAGCCTCAACTACGGGTTCAAGTAGGGTCGTGGACATGTCCGACGCCCTGCCCCTCGACGCCACTGGCCGCGTGCTGCTCGTGGAGGACGACGAGGGGCTCGCGAACCTGATCGGGGACTACCTCGGCCGCAACGGGCTGGAGATCCACTGGGTGCGGCGCGGCGACACCGCCATCGAGATGGCGCACGAGATCTCGCCGGACCTCATGCTGCTCGACGTGATGCTGCCGGGCCGCGACGGCTTCGACATCTGCCGCGAGTTGCGCGCGCGGGGTTCCACGCTGCCGATCGTCTTCCTCACCGCGCGCGACGAGGACTTCGACCGTGTGGTGGGCCTGGAGCTTGGCGCGGACGAGTTCATCCCGAAGCCCGTGCAGCCGCGTGTGCTCCTCGCACATGTTCGCGCCATACTTCGGCGCGCGGCGATGGGCACCGGCGCGCCGGCGGTTGCCGCCGCCGACGTCATCACCTTCGGGCGGCTCGAGATCGACGTGGGCTCGCGCTCCGCGCGCCTGGCCGGAAGGCCCGTGGACCTCACGAGCTCGGAGTTCGACCTGCTCTGGCTGCTGGCGCGCCACGCGGGAAAGGTCCTGTCGCGCAACGACATCCTGAACAAGCTGCGCAGCCTCGATTACGACGGGTCCGATCGCTCGGTCGACTGCCGCATCTACCGCCTGCGGCGCAAGCTGGGCGACCTCGTGGACACCACCGAGCGCATCAAGACCATCCGCAACGTCGGGTACCTGTTCAGCCCCGCGCACTGGTAGCCGGGGCGAGGCCGCCTTGTTCCGGTTGTTCCTGAAGCTCTACGGAGTGCTGATCGCGACGCTGGCGATGTCGTTCTTGGTCCAGATGCACCTCATGGATTACGTCTGGCGCAATACCTCCCAGGGCTTCGACTTCCGCGCGCGCTTCGCGCCTACCTTCTACCTCGTTGAGGAAGCGCTTGCGGGGTTGCCCGCCGATCGCTGGCCCACCCGCCTCGCCGAGCTCTCCCAAGCTTTCGGGATGCCGGCGCGCCTCGAGCTGCTCGCGACCCTCGGCGACCGGGCGCGCCTGGCTCCGGCGCAAATGGCCGACCTCGAGACCGGAAGCATCGCCTCCCTCGACCGGGACGTTGGCGGGTTTCGCCTCCTCAAGCGGGTCGGTGACACCGCGTACGTCGTCGCCATCGATTACCCGGGACCCGACCTGCGGCGCGTTCGCGTGTTGACATACGCAGTGAACTGGGCCATCGAATTCGCTATCGTCGCGATCCTCGTATTCTTCTGGGTGCGCCCCTTCTGGGGCGACCTGCGCCGGCTCAACTACGCGGCCGAAGCCATAGGGGCCGGGCGCTTCGATGTCTCCACCCGGGTGGGGCGGTTCTCGCCGCTGCGGCCCTTTTCCGACGCGTTTCGCGGCATGGCAAAGCGCATTGCCTGCGTGCTCCAGTCCCATCGCATGCTCACCAGCGCCGTTTCGCACGAGTTGCGCACGCCCATCGCGCGCCTCAAGTTCAGCCATTCCCTCGCGCTCGAGGAACCGGATCCCGCAGCCAAGGATCGCTACCTCGCGCGGATGGAGGGGGACATTGCGGAGATCGCGAACCTCACCTCCGAGCTCCTGGACTACGCCCGGCTGGAGCGGGGCATGCCCGCGATCGTCCAGCAGGTGGTGCCCGCGGAAGCCTGGCTCGAGGATGCGCTGGCGGAGGCGGGCAACGGGCAGGAGGCCGGCCAGCGCCACGTCGAGATCCGCGCCAGCTCCCAGGTCGCATCCGTCCGATGCGAGCCCCGCTACATGGCTCGAGCGCTGGTGAACCTCCTTCGCAATGCGCGCAAGCACGCCGTGGCCAGCGTCCAGGTCTCGCTGCGGGAAGAAAGCGGCCGAACCGTGCTCGCGGTCGATGACGATGGGGCCGGCATCCCGGTGCGCGAGCGTGAGCGCCTCTTCGAGCCGTTCACGCGCCTCGACGACAGCCGTGACCGCGATTCGGGGGGATTCGGGCTGGGGCTCGCGATCGTGCGCCAGGTGGCGCGCTGGCACGGCGGCGAAGCGGCCATCACCGATTCACCCTTGGGCGGGGCACGGGTCTCGATCGTCTGGTAGGCGGCTAGGCGCTACTGCAGGCGGCGGACGCGCGGCGCGTAGTTATGCGCCTCGAATTCCAGGTAGAACGCCCCCATCAGCCCGCGGCGCACACGGACCTTCGGGTCCTGCAGCCGCATCCGGCGGGAATCCTCGTCGACCACTTGCCAGACCTGTCCGTTGGCCAGCCGGATCGTCGTGTACTGGCTCCAACCCAGGAAGGTGCCGGGAATGTGGCTTTCGACCGCCGACAGCTCCGCCGAGGGCGCCCGGTTCTCCATCCCGAAGGTTGATTCAAGGCTCGCGGCCTTCGACGGAGGCGCGGCCTGCGGGCTGGTGGCGACCGGGGGCCGGGAGGCAGGTAGCGTGGCCGCCCCAGCCGGGGCCGGCGGGGGAGCAGCCGGCGGCGTGGCAAGCGGAGCGCTCGGACGCGAGGGCGCAGGCGTCGCCCGGGGCACCGACCGCGCCTCGGCCAGGGGGAGCGCGTCGTAGCAGGCGAGGCGG
>CAMPHL010000126.1 GCA_946885905.1 uncultured Pseudomonadota bacterium
GAAGAGGCGCGTCTGCTTCCGGTACGTTTCGGCCCCCGGGCGCCTGGGCAGCATCGAGATCGAGCGGCCGGCGGCTTCCGCCAGGTGCCCGGCGAGCTTGAGGCGCTGCGCCTCGCCCCCGGAAAGCGTGGGCACCGGCTGGCCGAGCCGCAGGTACTCGAGGCCTACTTCGACCAGAGGCTGCAGGCAGATGCGCACCTGCTCGTGATCGCGAAAGACCTCGGCCGCCTCGCTCACCGTGAGCTCGAGCACGTCGGCGATGCTGCGGCCGCCGACTTTCACCTCGAGCACCTCGTCGCGATACCGCCTGCCGTCGCAATCGGGGCAGCGCAGGTAGACGTCGGAGAGGAATTGCATCTCGACGTGCTCGAAGCCGTTCCCGCTGCAGGTGGGGCAGCGGCCGTTGCCCGAGTTGAAGCTGAACGTGCCGGGCGTGTAGCCGCGCACCTTGGAGTCCGGGGCGTTGGCGAAAAGCCCGCGGATCGCATCGAACGCGCCCACGTAGCTCGCAGGATTGGAGCGCGTGGTGCGGCCGATGGGCGACTGATCGACGAAAACGACGTCGTTGATGTGCTCGGCGCCCAACATCTCCCGGAATGCGCCGGGCGACTCCGTGGGCTTGCCCAGGTGCTTGCGCAGGGCCGGATGCAGCACATCCTGCACCAGCGTCGACTTGCCCGAGCCCGAAACGCCGGTCACGCACACCAGGCGCCTGAGCGGGATGTCGACGTCGGCATTCTTGAGGTTGTGCTCGGACACGCCCCGAAGCCCCAGGGTCGTCGTGCCGTAGAGCGGATCCTTCGCGAGGTCGTTCGGGATCTGCATGCCGGGCACACGAACTTCCTCGTCGGGCGCGCGCGTGTCGGCGCGTTTGCGGCCCGAGAGGTAATCGGCGGTGACGGTCTGTGCGGCCTTGAGCTCGTCGGGCGAGCCGTTGAAGACGATGCGCCCGCCACGCTCGCCGGGCCCCGGCCCCATGTCCACGAGGCGGTCGGCCTCGAGCATGATCTGCGGGTCGTGCTCGACCACGACGAGCGAGTTACCCGCATCGCGCAGGCGCTTCATCACGTCGATCACGCGGCCCATGTCGCGCGGGTGCAGGCCGATCGAGGGCTCGTCGAGCACGAAGAGCGTGTTCACGAGCGAAGTGCCGAGCGCCGTCGTGAGGTTGATGCGCTGGACTTCTCCGCCGGAAAGCGTGCGCGACTGGCGGTCGAGCGTGAGGTATCCGAGCCCAACCTCGCACAGGTACGACAGCCGCGCGCGGATCTCGCCCAGGAGCAGGTCCGTCGCTTCATCGAGCGGCTTGGGCAGCTCGAGCTTCGCGAACAGGTCGCGCAGCCGGTCCGCCGGCATGAGCATCATCTGGTGGATGGACAGCCCCTCGACCTTCCAGAGCAGGGCCTCTTCCTTGAGTCGCGTGCCGTTGCATGCGCCGCACGGCGTGTAGGCGCGGTAGCGCGAAAGCAGCACGCGCACGTGCATCTTGTAGGCCTTGGTCTCGAGCCAGTCGAAGAAGCGCTGCACGCCGTACCAGTGCGTCTTGCCCGTCTTGTGCCAGCTCACCCAGCCATCGTCGCCCCCGATCACCCACTCGCGCTCGGCCTCCGATAGCGCGCGCCACGGTCTGTCCAGGGGCACGCCGCGCTTCTTCGCGTACTTGACCAGGTCGTCCTGGCATTCGCCGTAGCTCTTCGACTGGAAGATCTTGACCGCGCCATCGCCCAGCGTCTTGCCCTCGTCGGGCACCACCAGGCCGTAGTCGACGCCGATCACGCGCCCGAATCCGCGGCATGTTTCGCACGCGCCGATCGCGGAGTTGAACGAGAACCGCGCGGGCGTCGGGTCGGCGTAGTGGATGTCGCAGTCGGCGCAGTGCAGGTCGGTGGAGAATCGCCACGTGGCGCCGGCCGTTTCCTTCGTCGCCCCGGACGTCGCCGCAGGCGACTGTGCTCCGGGGCCAGATTCATCGGAAGCGATAAACACGTTGACCCTGCCGGCGCCAACCCGCAGGGCCGCCTCGATGGCCTCGACGACGCGCCCCTTCTCCGCCGACGACATCTTCACCCGGTCCTGCACGACCTCGAGGCGCCGGCCCTTGCGCTCGTGGACGCGCGTATACCCCTGCGCCTGCAGGAGCTTCATCACCTCTTCCTCGGTGAAGTTCTTCGGCACATCCACAGGGAAGGCGATGACCAGGCGCGGGTCGTCCGTGGCCTGCGCACGCCGCGCCATCTCGGCGTAGATCGAATCGGGCGTATCGCGTCGCACCGGGCGCGCGCACTGGCGGCAGGAGAGCCTGCCCGTGCGCGCGAAGAGCAGCTTCAGGTGGTCGTTGATCTCCGTCATCGTCCCGACCGTCGAGCGCGAGGTGCGCACGGGGTTGGTCTGGTCGATGGCGATGGCCGGCGGAATCCCCTCGATGGCGTCGACCTGGGGCTTGTCCATGCGGTCGAGGAACTGGCGCGCGTACGGCGAGAACGTCTCCACGTAGCGGCGCTGGCCCTCGGCGTAGAGCGTATCGAAGACGAGCGAGGACTTGCCCGATCCCGAGGGGCCGGTGACGACGATGAGCTCGCCCGTGGGGAGATCCACGTCGAGGTTCTTGAGGTTGTTCTGGCGCGCCCCGCGGATGCGGATCGCCTCGCGCGGCTCGTCGTTCAAAGCGGAAGCGGCGTCACCCACGGGGGTGGCGGAGAGGTCGTTCATTGGAGATCGCGACGGGGCCGCGAAGGCGGCCAAAGGAGGAAGGCTAGGCGTATTTTAGGCCGTAACCCGCCCTAGTTACGGCGTGTGGATAAGTCCGTCCGGACTCTGTGAATCCGGGCGGTTATCCCCACAGCTCCGCCTGCCTACTTCTTCGGGCAGGCGTCCTTCGGGTACTGGTAGTCCTTGCCGTCGATCTTCGCGGAGAAGGCGGTTGCTTTCCTCTTCTCGTCGCGCTTGATCTTCGTGAAGATCATGTTGCGCGCCTCGGAGCCCGCGAGGCCATGGTACTGATCGACGGCATGTCGAGCTCGGCCACCTGGGGCTTGCCGTCCTTGAAGATGTTGTGGACCGAGGCCTTTTCGCCGTCAACCGTGAAGCAGGGGGCGGACTGGGCGTGGGCGCCGGGGCTCGCGGCCAGCGCGACGCCCAGCCCAAGGAGGGCGGTCCTCATCCGCGGGCTCCGTTGCTCCGTGAAGAGCCCGGGATTCTAGCGCGCGCGCGTTTTCGCGGACGCGCGCCGTGTCTTCGTCTGCGCCCTCTCGGCCTTTCGCGGCTTCCCCGTCGTGTTTCGCCTGGCGCTGGCCCGAGCCGGCTTGGCCTTGGGATGGAAACCGAACTTCTCGCCAGCCGCCATGGCCAGGGCCACCGTCGGGGACTCGCCTGGGAAGGGCATGGGGGTCACTTGGGGCGCCGCCGATGCGGTTTCGCCTTTGCTAGGGGCGCTGCGTTTCCGGGAGGCCATAGGACACCTTTCACGTCATCGAATGTGACGTCTGGCCCGAACTCGCCTGGAAAGTTTCCCGTCACCAGTCGAGGCCGCGTTCGTACCCCGTCGCGGCCAGCAGGCCCCCATAGCGGGCCTTGAACGCGCCCTTGAGCCGCGGCGTGAAGTGGTTTCGCCAGTCGCCCGCGATTCCCTTGCGTTCGTGGACGCGGACATCTTCCTCGCCTCGCCGGCGCCCGGTCACCTGTTCGAACCGGCTGTTGATCACAGCGTCCCGGAGCCGCTCGCGGCTGACCGGCAGCCCACAGTGGTCGATCAGGAGAGGCTCGAGGATGCCGATGTCGTCGGCCAGCAGGTCCTCGTATTTGATCAGGTTCTCGCCGGCTTCCAGCCACGAAGTCTGGATGCGTGCGCAAGGCAGCAGCCACTCGTCCATCATGTAGAGCATGCCGTCCTCGATGCTGAGCGATTCCAGCCTCTGGCGGATAGCGGGGTGCGTGGCCTCGATCAGCGGATGGCTCACCTTGACGCTGAAATAGCCCGAGACGAGCGTGTCGCGCAGATCCCGGATCACGACGAAGTAGCGCCAATCCGGCTTCGCGACAGCGGAGTCGAATTGCTGCTTGGTCACGTACACGGTCGGGTACACGCCGCCGGCCACGATGGGGCGGTGGAGGAACTGGACTTCGCCGACGACGGGCTCGACGATGTGTTCCGGGACGCATTCGTGGAGGATCTTGTTGATCCACTGCGAGCCCGCCTTCCAGTGTGTGACATGCAGGATCGTAGGTCCAGCCGGAGCAGCCGCCGCTTCGGGCGCCGTTCGAGCGCCATGGGCGCTGCCTACCGTGCTGACATAGGTCCTAGACCGCAGGTCGGCGATGCCGTGATGGCTGAGCGTCCCGTCCCTGCCGAACCCGACATTGAAGCTGGCGACGCCCATCGCCCGGACATGCTCGTCTACCCTGGGTGCGAACGACATCCACGGCAGGCGGCGGTTCAGGTACTCGTCGAGAGCGCCGGAAACGGCGGACGCGAGCCCAACTCCCAGGGTGTACTCGCCCGGCCCCAGCACGAGGTCCATCGCGTGATGGAAACGCAGCCGCTGGCCTACCTCGACCCGGGCTACCGCGGGAGGGTCCACCTGGAAGCTGCTCTTGCCGTGCGCGACGGTGCCGCTCGATCCGTGCAGTTCGATACCACCGAACACCGCACCCGATATCGGCTTCAGGATCTCGAATTCGTAGAAGACGTGCGCCGCTTGACCTTGTTCGAACAGCCGGCATGGATTCCCGGCGACGTCGCAGAGCGCCAGCGCGGTGATACGCGCGTGCCCATTGCTATGGACCTGGGCCCTCGCGAGATCGAGGAAAGCCTCCTTGGCTGGCCACTTGAAACAAGGTTTCGCCTGCCATTCGGTACCCCCCGCCGGAGCGTCCCTGACTTGCTCGCTCTGCATGGGCGAAGACTCGCCGACCACGGTGGTCGGTGTCAACCCGAATGTAAGGAAAACGATGCCACCCGAAAGGAAAAGGTCATGCGCGTGGGGCGTCGGCCACACCTAAAGCCGGACTCAAACGCCGATCGCAGTCACCTCCCTCACACCCGCGACCAGGTCGTAAGCCGGCTCGGTGAGGAAGTCCATGAACTCGTCGTTAGAGACCAGGCGGTCGAGCAGCCAGGCGGCCTCGTCGTAACGCAGTGACGCGGCGCCCGGCTGGCTCGACACCCGGCGCAGCTCCTCCTCCAGTGTCTTGCGGAACAACTCGATCGTGACCTTGCGCCCGTCATCGAGCACGCCTCTCGGGCTGCGGATCCACTGCCAGACCTGCGAGCGCGAGATCTCGGCGGTGGCCGCGTCCTCCATGAGGTGATTGATGGGCACGCAGCCGTTGCCCGCCAGCCACGAGCCGATGTACTGCAAAGCGACGTTCACGTTGGTGCGCAGGCCGGCCTCCGTAATGGGGCCCGCGGGCTCCAGCGCCAGCAGCTCGCGCGCCTTCACGCTCACGTCCTCGCGCTTCTTGTCGAGCTGGTTCGGGCCGGGCATGAGGCGGTCGAACACGTCCTTCGCGATGGGCACGAGGCCGGGGTGCGCGACCCAGGTGCCGTCGAATCCCTGCGTGGCCTCGCGCTCCTTGTCGGCGCGCACCTTGGCCATCGCCGCGTCGTTGGCTTCGGCATCGCCCTTGATCGGGATCTGCGCCGCCATGCCGCCCATCGCGTGCGCGCCGCGGCGATGGCACGTCTTCACCAGCAGCTCGCAGTAGCTCCTCAGGAACGGGCTCGTCATCGTGACCTTCGCGCGGTCGGCGAGGACGAAGTCGTGGCGCCGCAGCTTCTTGATGGCGCTGAAGATGTAGTCCCACCGCCCGCAGTTGAGCCCCGCCGCGTGGTCGCGCAGCTCGTAGAGGATCTCGTCCATCTCGAACGCCGCGGGCAGCGTCTCGATCAGCACCGTCGCCTTGATCGTGCCGCGCGGGAGATTGAGCCGCGTCTCGGCCTCGTTGAACACGTGGTCCCACAGGCGCGCCTCGAGGTGGCTCTCGATCTTCGGCAGGTAGAAGTAGGGGCCCGAGCCCTGCTCGACCAGGCGCTCGGCGTTGTGGAACATGAAAAGGCCGAAGTCGAAGAGGGCGCCCGAGACCGGGTCGCCGTCGATGAGAACGTGGCGCTCGAGCAGGTGCCAGCCGCGCGGGCGCACGATCAGCACCGCGGTCCTGTCATCGAGGCGGTAGTTCTTCCCCTCGGCGCTCTGGAACGTGATCGTGCGGTCGACCGCCTGGCGCAGGTTGATCTGGCCGCGGATCATGTTGTCCCACGACGGCGTGCACGAATCCTCGAAGTCCGCCATGAAGGTCGACGCGCCGGAGTTGAGCGCGTTGATGACCATCTTGCGCTCCACGGGCCCGGTGATCTCGACGCGGCGGTCCTGGAGGTCGGCCGGCGCGGGCGCGATCTTCCAATCGCCCTCGCGGATGGAGCGAGTCTCGGGCAGGAAACCGAAGGTCTCGCCGGCATCGAGGCGCGCCTGGCGCTCGGCGCGCGCCTTCATGAGGTCGCGCCGCCGCTGCTCGTACTTGCGGTGCAGGTGCGCGACGAAGCCGATCGCCTGCGGCGTGAGGATGCGGTCGAAGAGGTTCGGCTGGTGCGTCGGGAGCTGGATGCCCGGGATGGGGAAGGTGTCGCGTTTCATGGTGTCTCCTAGTCGGCTGCTTGCGCCTCGCCCTTGCGGATGGGCGTCGCGGTATCGAAGAACTGCTCGTCCTCGGTCGATCCGTGCAGGGCGGTCGTCGAGGACTTGCCCGCCTGGATCACCTGCGTCACCTCGTCGAAATAGCCCGTTCCCACTTCACGCTGGTGCTTGACCGCGGTGAACCCGCGCTCGGCGGCGGCGAACTCCTTCTGCTGCAGCTCCACGAACGCGCTCATGTTGTCGCGCGCATAGCCGTAGGCGAGGTCGAACATGCCGTAGTTCAACGCGTGGAAGCCCGCGAGCGTGATGAACTGGAACTTGTAGCCCATGGCGCCCAGCTCGCGCTGGAATTTCGCGATGGTCGCGTCGTCGAGGTTCTTCTTCCAGTTGAACGACGGCGAGCAGTTGTAGGCGAGCATCTTGCCCGGATGCGCCTTGTGGACCGCCTCGGCGAACTTCCTCGCCTGCGCGAGGTCCGGCTTGCCGGTTTCCATCCAGATCAGGTCGCAATGCGGCGCATAGGCGATGGCGCGGGCGATGCACG
>CAMPHL010000127.1 GCA_946885905.1 uncultured Pseudomonadota bacterium
AGCCGAGAACGCGCGCAAGGACCTGCACGCGATGGGCGACACCGCCCTCGCACCCGCGAAAGGCGGCGCCGCAGCGGTGAAGTCGGCAACCCGCGAGAAGGCGACCGTCCGCTAGGACGGCCGCGCGTCCAGCTCCGCTCATCAAGGCCAACCATCGGTGTTGTCGCCGCCGCCGGCGAGCGACAGCTCGAACTCGTCCAGCAGCCGGATCTGGGTCGCGTTCGGATGGGCCTTGGGCTCGAGGCGCTCATCGCCCTTCGCGGAGTCTGTCCTGACGTCGGTTTCTTTCATGGGATCCCCTTCCTGGTTGGTGGAAGGCCGGTGCGGCGCTTCCTGGATCCCATGTTGCGCGTGTTAATGAAATACTACAAGCGCTCCGGCCGCTTTAACATCTGCACGAAGGCGAGTCAATTCCAGTCGCGCGGGTCGACGCCGTAATAGGCGCAGAGCTCGGCATGGAGGGCGGCATGCGCACCGGCCAGCTCCGCCGGCCGCTCGAAGAACGCCTCGGATGCCACGGCGAAGAACTCCGCCGGGTCGCTGGCGCCGTAGAAGTCGAGCAGGGGCGGATCGCCCGCGGCGGCTCCCCAGGCCGCCTGTTCGCGAAGCCGCGCGAATTCCTCGCCCAGCACCCGCGCCCAGCGCTCGTAGCGGGAGCGCGCATGCAGCAGCGGAGCGCCGTTGGCGTAGCCCTTTTCCTGGTCGAGCTGGTGCGCGAACTCGTGGATCACGACGTTGCGGCCGTCGGCCGGATCGGACGCACCCTGCAGCACGTCTTCCCAGGAAAGCACCACCTGGCCGTGCGACCACGATTCGCCCGACAACGCCTGGCGGGTTTCCTGGAGCACCCCCGAGGGCTCGGGGCGCAGGCGCTCGACGACGAAGGCGGCGGGATACACCAGGATCGTGGAAAGTCCGGGGAAATAGCGCGGCTTGCGCCCGAGCATGAGCAGGCACGCCTGCGCGGCGATGGTGACGCGCACCTCGTCGTCGATCTCCTGGCCCGCGCATCCCACGAAGTCCTTTTCCGCCATGAACACCGCGACCAGGCGCTCCAGCTCGCGGCGCACGTCGAAGGGGAGGGTGGCATAGCGGGGGACGCGGCGACGCAGGATCGCTCGCCACTCCGGGGGAAAAGGCGCAGCGCGCAGCTTGCGGCGCCGTCGCTCGCGCAGGGCCGGCTGCAACAGCAGCCAGCCGATGACCAACGCGGCCACGAACAGGACGAGCAGGATCGCCATGGAAAGGAGCTGGGTCCGCGCGGGCGGCCTTTCAAGGCGCCGTGGCAAACTTTGTCTTTTGGCGCCGGAGAAACGTTCGTGCAAGAACCCGCCAGACCCGCAGCCATATGGGCACTCGAGGCGCAACTGCGATCCCGCCCGTCCAACTATCCCGCGCAGTGCGCGAAGAGGGACGGCACTCCCTATTGACTCCTCCGGCGCGAGAAATGAACGCGTCGAGGGCTCAGCCGTCCGGATCCCCCGGCGAGAGCTCGAGCTGCATGAGCACGCTGTCCACCCAGCGCCCGTGCTTGTAGCCCACGCGTTCGAGCAGGCCCACCTGCCGGAAGCCCGCCTTGCGGTGCACGCCGATCGAGGCGGCGTTGCCGCTGTCGCCGATCACGGCGAGCATCTGCCGCCAGGGACCTCGCCGGCAGCGCGCGATCAGCGCCTCGAGGAGCGCGGTGCCGACGCCCTGGCCGCGCGCCCGCTCGTCGACGTAGATCGAGTTCTCGAGCGTGTAGCGATAGGCCGAGCGCGCCCGGTAGGCGCTCGCGTAGCCGTAGCCGGCGACGCGGCCGGCGAGCTCGGCCGCGATGTAGGGCTTGCCCGAAGCGACGATGGCTTCGTAGCGCGAGCGCATCTCGTCGATGGAAGGCGCGATTTCCTCGAAGCTGGCGAGGCCATGCAGCACGTGGTGGGCGTAGATCGCCTGGATCGCGGGGATGTCGGCGGATGTCGCGTCGCGGATCGTGACCATGCGCGGATTATGGCGCGGCGGTTCCTCTTCGTCGCGACGCTTCTCCTCGCGCCGCCCGCCGGGGCCGCGATGGCCGATACCGAGCAGGCCGGGCGCCTCATCGCGCGGCGCACGAACGACTTGCGCGCGGAAAACGGCCTTGCCCGCCTGCAGGCCGACGCGGCGCTCGAACGGGCCGCCGAAGGATTCGCCCGATACATGGCGCGCACCGATCGCTACGGGCATGCGGCCGATGGAAGCCAGCCCGCCGATCGTGCGCAGGCCGGGGGCTACGAGTACTGCCTCGTCTCCGAGAACATCTCGTACCAGTTCCACAGCGACGGGTTCGCCACCGAGGAGCTCGCGCGGCGCTTCGTCGAGGGGTGGAAGAGCTCGCCGGGGCACCGGCGCAACATGCTGGAGCCCGACGTCGTCCACATGGCCGAAGCCGTGGCGCGAAGCGCGCGCACGGGACGCTACTACGCGGTACAGATGTTCGGGCGCCCGCGCGACCGGTCGATCGAATTCCGCATCGCGAGCGTCGCGCGCGGGCCGGTGAGGTACCGGATCGATTCGGAGGACTTCACGCTGGGTAGCGGCCAGGAGCGCGTGCACACGGTGTGCAAGCCGGCGACCGTGACCTTCGAGGATGCCGCGAATGCGGAGGGCCGGACGTTCCGGCCCTCCCATGGGGACCGGTTGCACGTCGAGGGCGATCGCCGCCTCGTCGTGCGCACCGGGAGGTAGTCACTCCAGAGGCGAGCTTGCCTCGGTCGCTCCGGAGGCCATGGCCCTAGTCGCGCAGGCTTTGCGGGACCTTGCCGCCGTTCTCGGCCACCTTGCGCATCACCGCCTTGTGCAGCGCGATGTTCTGCTCCGCGCTGCCGTGCGCGCCGGCGTTGACGCCGAGCTCCTTCGCGAGCTCCTTGCGCGCCTCGAGGCTCGAGTCGATGTCGAGCATCTTGAGGAGGTCGACGATCGAGGTGCGCCAGTTGCCGCCGCCGCCCTTGGCCTTCGCGTAGCCCTCCATCACGACCTCGATGTCGATCGCCGGCGCCTGCTGTGGCGCGGCCGTAGGAGGCACGGAAGTGGTGCTCGTGCCCTGTTGCCGGGGCGCGGGCTGCTGGTATTGCGCCTGCTGGGTGGGAGCGGCCTCGGCCTGCTTGTCGCGGCCGCCGAGCGCTCCGCCGCGAAGCTTCTCCATGATCGAGCTGAAGATGCCCATGTCTTTCTCCTTTCTTCGTGTCGGGAAGAAGGACTTTCTACCATCGCGCGCCGCATGGATGCCGGAAGGCGCCTACAGCGGGCTCATTGGTAACTGTTTACCGGACGGCCCAGGAAGAGGTAGATCGCGGACTGGCCCCCGAAGGTCTTGCCCCAGGCGAAGTAGAGCGGGCCGACGATCGAGTCGAGGCCCACGAAGATCGAGGCGGCCTTCTGCAGGTCGCTGCGCCCGGCGCCCTCGCTGCGCTGCCAGGCCTTGCCCGCTTCCAGCGACGCGCCCAGGTACCAATCGCCCCCGAACGCCCCGCGCATCTGGCCCATGCGCCAATAGGCGAGGCCGGCTGCGAAACCCACCCGGGAGCCGGCTATCGCGCCGGCGGGCGTGCCCGACAGGTTGAACAGTCCTCCCAGGGCGAACGACCCGCGATCGTCGCGCGAGTCCTGCGCGCCGAGCAGGCCCGTGAGGGTGAGGTTGCCGAAGGTCACGGGGACGAGCGCGCTTGCCTGCCAGACGTGGATCGGGTCTTGCGTGTCGCGGTAGTCCAGGCGCAGGGCGTCGGCATTCATCGCGTATCCGCGGCGGGGGAAGTTCGCGTCGTCGAGCGTATCGAAGAGCACCCCGACGCGCCCCACGTTCGCGCCATCCGCGGCGATTCCCTCGAAACGGCTGCTGATGGTGGGCTTGCTCTCGTAGCGCTCGTGTCCCAGGCCGACACGGACCACGCCCACGTTGCCGAGCCTGCGCCCGGCGAACGCGTACGCACCTTCCGTCTGGTGGGTGAAGCGGTCGGTGCGCCGGAAACCGTCGTAGAGGTCCCGGTTGACCTTGATCGCCTGCAGCGTCGCCTCGACGAACCATGGGCTGCCGGGTCCGAGCGGCTGGTAGAAGGACGTGAGGAAGCGGCGCACGTCGCCGATCGCCACCTCGTTGCGCCACTCCGCGCCCCACGGGTTGATCCAGGTGCGCGTGTGCTGGAGCGTGAGCGTGAAGCTCGCCTCGGTGCCGAAATCGGACACGGCGCGCGCTCCGAACCGGATGTAGTCGGGCCCCCACGGCTTTTCGTTCACGTCGATCACCACCGCGCGGCGACCTTCCTCCAGCACGGTGCGCACGTCCACGCGCTCGAACTCGCCCGACCCGTGGATCACGCGCGCGGCCTTCACCAGCGCCTCGTCGTCGGGTTTCGAGCCGACGGCCACGCCCGCGCGCTCGACCGCCTCGCGCCTGAGCGCCTCCGGATTGGTGCGCTTCGTGCCCACGATGCGGATCTCGCCGACCGGCAGCTCGGGGACGGTGGCGAAGCGTTGGCGCTGCGATTCCCAGGCGGCGTACTGCTCGGGGCTCACGGAGAGCGCCGCGAGGCGGGAAGCCATGGCGCGGCCCGCCCGCTCGCCGATCTCGATCAACTCCTTGCCGCGCTGGAAGTCGACGAAGCTCACGCCGGTGAGGTCGGGCGAGATGAGGATGTCGTGCGGCCGGAGCTTTTGGAGCGAGGCCTCGACGTTGGCCTCGGTGAGGATGTTGATCATCTGCTGGGCCACGCCCAGCGCCGACGAGAGCGCCTCGCGCGGCAAGAGCGGCGTGCCCACGTTCACCGCGATGATCACGTCCGCGCCCAGGTCCCGGGCCGCCTCGACGGGGAGGTTGCGCACCAGGCCGCCGTCGCCCAGCAGCCGTCCCGCGACCTCCGCCGGCGCGAAAGCGCCCGGGATCGACATCGAGGCGCGCATCGCGACCGACAAAGGGACGTCGGCCAGCACCACCGGGCGGCCCGTTTCCAGGTCGGTCGCGACCGCACGGAAAAGGATGGGCAGCTCGTTCAGCGTCGCGACGTCGGCATGCCGCGAGATCGAGCGCAGGAACTCCTCGAGGTTCTGCGACCCGAGCGCGCCGCGCGGCAGCACGAGGCCTCCGTCCTTGAAGCCGAGCTCGGTCTTGCCGATGAAGCGCACGTCGTCTTCCTTGCGCCGGAACGACAGGTCCTCGCGGGGGGCTCGGTCGGAAAAGATCTGCGCCCAGTTCGCCTCGCCCACCAGCTCCTCCATCTGCGCGGGCGTGCGTCCGGCCGCGTAGGCGCCGCCCACGATCGAGCCCATGCTCGTCGCGACGATGAAGTCGACGGGGATGCGCTGCTCGGCGAGCACCTTGAGCACGCCGATGTGCGACAGGCCGCGGGCCCCGCCGCCGGAGAGCACGAGCCCCACCTTGGGCCGCGGCGCCGGTTCGGGCTGCTGCGCGAAGCTGCGAAGTGCGCTGGCCAAGGAGACCTCCCGTCCCGCTGGTTGGGCGCTGTACCTTACCAGCCGTGTGCGCGCGACGAGGGCGTCGCGGCCGCGCTCATGCCGCGCCGCCGCTGAAGAGCACCCGCGGCTCGAAGTGGAAGGTGCCCGCCTCCCCGGAGAAATAGAGCTGGCCTTCCTGGATGGTGCAGTCCAGGCGCATCGTGCGCTCGGCCATGGATTCGAGCGCCGCCGCGGCCTCGTCGGGGATGTCGACCACGGTGAGGTTGTCGAGGCGCTGCAGGGCCTCCCGGTTCTGCTCCCACCACAGCGCCGCGCTGCGGCCCCCATAGGTGTAGACCTTCACCTCGCGGGCGCGCCCGGCGGCCTTGCGCAGGTCGCGACCGTCCGGCAGCCCCACGTCGATCCAGAGCTCGATCGCGCCGGTGAGGTCGCGCCTGACCAGGTCGGGCTCGTCCTCGGCCGAGAGCCCGCGCCCGAACTCGAGCGCGTCGTCCGCGTTCAACGCGAAGGCGAGCAGGCGCACCATCATGCGCTCGTCGTTCTCCGACGGGTGGCGCGCGATGGTGAGCGCGTGGGTGCCGAAGTGGCCGCGGTCCAGGTCCGAGACCTGCAGCTCGGCCTTGAAGATCGTGGCCTTGAGCGCCACGGTTATTTCTTGTCGAGGCCCTTGCGCAGGAGCTCGGCGGTGATCTCGTTCAGGCCCACGCCCTTTTTTTCGGCCGCCGCGCGAATCTCCGCGACGAGCTCGCCGTGAAGCTTGCACGCGAACGGGATCAAGCCCAGCTCGCGCTCGTGCTCGCGCTGCGCGCGCCGTTCGTTGGCTTCGCCCGAGCCCTTGCCGTAGCGGTCGGCGTGGCCGAAGCCGCCGCCGGTGATCTTCTTGCCCTTCAGCTTCTCGATGTCGGTCTTTTTCATGCGCCGGAAGTTATCATGCGGCGATGAAGAAGTGGCGGAAGATTTACGACGCGCTCACGGTGGGGCCGAGCGGCTTCGCCGGCCGCGGGCTCTTCGCGGGCGGCGACATTCCCGCGCGCGCGAAGATCGGCGAGTACGAGGGCGAGGTGATCGGGCTGCGCGAGGCACGCAGGCGCGCGAAGCGCCTCCAGGTCGTGGCGATCGTGGAGCTCGAGCGCCACGCGCTGGACGCCAGGGGCATGCGCCGGGGCTTCCGCTACATCAACCACTCCTGCGACCCGAACACCTTCTTCCGCTGCACGCCCGATCGCGCGGAGGTCTACGCGCTGCGCGCGATCCGCGCGGGCGAGGAGCTCACCTGCGACTACGGGGAGAGCCAGCACGAAGGGCGGCTGCGCTGCCGGTGCGCGGCGGCTAAATGCAGGGGGTATATCTAGCGGCAGGCAGTAGACGGTAGATGGAAGACGCAGACCAGGGTGGTGGAAGCTTCTTCTGTCTACTGTCTGCCCTCTTCAGTGCCTCGTATGCGCCTGCCGATGCGACGAGGCCTCGAGCTGCGCATTGAGAGCGCTCGCCAATGCCGCGTCGCCGCCGAGGATCGCTTCCCACTTGAGCTCGATGCCCTTGCGCCGGCCCTTGGCCACGACCTTCAGGCCGTCGGGGTCGAGCGTCAGGGTGTACTTCTCGCCATTCACCTCCAGCTCGCGCTTGAAGGGACGTGCCAGTTTGGTCGTCATGTCCGTCTCGCTTTCCTTCGCAGGTAGACCCGGGCGGGCACGGCGGGATTCCGGGCACCAGTCCGTTCGGAGGATGGGGGCGAGG
>CAMPHL010000128.1 GCA_946885905.1 uncultured Pseudomonadota bacterium
GACCCAGGGCGACCTCACGCGAAGCATCACGGTGCAGGCCAAGGGCGAGGTCGCGGCGCTCAAGGACACCATCAACGAGATGATCCGCAACCTGCGCGATACGACGCAGAAGAACACGGAGCAGGACTGGCTCAAGACCAACCTGGCCAAGTTCTCGCGCATGCTGCAGGGCCAGAAGGACCTGAAGACGGTGGGCCGCCTCATCCTTTCGGAGCTGGCGCCCGTGGTGGGCGTGCAGCACGCGGAGTTCCACGTGCTCACCGGCACGATCGAGGCGAACCCCTACCTGGCGCTCCTCGCGAGCTACGCCTCCGAGGGCGAATCCGTCCACGGCAAGCGCATCGGCATGGGCGAGGGCCTCGTCGGCCAGTGCGCGCTCGAAAAGCGCAAGATCCTGCTCACCAACCCGCCGCGCGACTACATGAGGATCGCCTCGGGCCTGGGCGAGGCGGCGCCGCGCAACATCCTCGTGCTGCCCGTGATCTTCGAAAGCGAGGTGAAGGGCGTGCTCGAGCTCGCCTCGTTCGAGGGCTTCAGCGACGTCCACCAGGCCTTCCTGGACCAGCTCACGGAATCGATCGGCATCGTGATCAACACCATCGAGGCCAATACGCGGACCGAAGACCTGCTCATCCAGTCGCAGACGCTCGCGCAGGAGCTGCAGAGCCGCCAGGAGGAGCTGCAGACGACCAACCAGGAGCTGCAGGAGAAGGCGAGGCTGCTGGCGCACCAGAACCAGGAGGTGGAGCGCAAGAACCAGGAGGTGGAGCAGGCTCGCCAGGCGCTGGAAGAGAAGGCGCGGCAGCTCGCCCTCACCTCGAAGTACAAGTCCGAGTTCCTCGCGAACATGTCGCACGAGCTGCGCACGCCGCTCAACTCCCTGCTGATCCTTTCCGACCAGCTTTCCGGCAATGCCGAGGGCAACCTCACGGGCAAGCAGGTGGAGTTCGCGCGCACCATCCACTCGTCGGGCAACGACCTGCTGATGCTCATCAACGACATCCTCGACCTCTCGAAGATCGAGTCGGGGACCGTCGCGGTGGACGTTGGCGAGGTGCGCCTGGACGAGCTGCAGCGCTTCGTCGAGCGGACCTTCCGCCACGTGGCCGAGACCAAGAACCTGTCGTTCGAGATCCGCATGGATCCGCGCCTGCACAGGTCCATCTCCACGGACGCCAAGCGCCTGCAGCAGATCCTGAGGAACCTCCTGTCCAACGCCTTCAAGTTCACGCACAAGGGCGAGGTGAACCTGGTGATCCGCCCGGCCAGCGCCGGATGGAGCGCCGACAACGAGGACCTGAACCGCGCGGGCGACGTGATCGAGTTCTCGGTGACGGATACCGGCATCGGCATCCCGACGGACAAGCAGCAGATCATCTTCGAGGCGTTCCAGCAGGCCGACGGCTCCACCAGCCGCAAGTACGGCGGCACGGGCCTGGGCCTCGCCATCTCGCGCGAGCTCTCGCGGCTCCTGCGGGGCGAAATCCGCCTCGTCAGCGCGCCGCAAAAGGGCAGCGTCTTCTCGCTCTACCTTCCTCAGGCCTTCCCGCCGTCGCGCACCGCGCGCAAGTCGAGCGATGCCGCCGCCGTGGCGAGCGCCGCGATCGAGGCCGCGCGCGTGGCTGCCGAGCGGCACGTGGGCGAGCCCCATGTGAGCCTTTCGGAGCCGGAGTCGACCGAGCCGGTTGGCCCGCCGCCGCGCTCCACGATCAACGAGGCCGACGACGACCGGGATTCGGTGCACCCCGGCGACCGGGTGGTGCTGATCGTCGAGAACGACCTGGCGTTCGCGCGCGTGCTGCTCGAATCGGCCAGGGCCCAGGGTTTCAAGGGCATCGTCACCTCCCAGGGCACTTCGGCGCTGTCGATGGTGAACGAGTTCCATCCCTCGGCCATCCTGCTCGACATCTTCCTGCCCGACATCGAGGGCTGGCGGGTGCTCTCGCGCATGAAGAACGACCTCACCGTGCGCCATACGCCGGTGCACGTGCTCTCGACGGAGGAAGCGCGCGACCGCGCGCTCGATTCCGGGGCGCGCCGATTCGTGGCCAAGCCGCTGCAGAGCCGCAAGGCCGTGGACGAGGTGCTCTCCGAGATCTACGCATACACGTCAACCACCCGGCGCAAGCTGCTCCTGGTCGAGCCCGACGGCGCCCGCATGAAGGCGATCCGGGACTACCTCACGGGGCTCGAGGAGGTCGAGGTCATCGACACCGCCGAAGGTGGCCGAGCAGCGGAGCTCATCCGCTCGAGCGCCATCGACTGCGCGGTCGTCAACCCGGAAACCCCCGAGCTCGAGCTCGCCACGCTGATGGAGGAGATGCGCGACATGCAGATCGCGCCGCCGCCCGTCATCGCATTCGGCCGGCAGGCCGCTTCGGTGGGTGCCGCGAGCGTCGCCTACGCGCACATTCCGGGCGTGCGCGAAGCGCGGTCGATGGAACGGCTCCTGGACCAGGTCGTGCAGGCCCTGCACGTCGACCTCACCCATCTGTCCGAGCGCCACCGCGAAATCATCGAGGACACCGCGGGCTCGACCAAGGCGCTCGCCGGCCGGCGCGTGCTGATCGTCGACGACGACATCCGCAACATCTTCGCGCTCTCGTCGGTGCTCGAGGACTACGGGATGGACATCTCGACCGCCGACAATGGCCGGGAGGCGATCGATCACGCCCGCAAGGGCGAGCTCGACGTGATCCTCATGGACATCATGATGCCGGAGATGGACGGCCTCGAGACGACGCGCGAGATCCGCAAGGTGCCCGCGTGCAAGGACCTTCCGATCGTGGCCGTCACGGCGAAGGCAATGAAGGGCGACCGCGAGCGCTGCATCGAAGCGGGAGCCTGGGACTACCTATCCAAGCCCGTCGACCGCGAGCAGCTGCTGACCGTGCTCAAGGCCTGGCTGCATCGCTGAGGCCGATCCATGAACGCAGACACCCAATCGCTTCCCGCCATCGCCACCGTTGAAGACCCGGCGAGCGCCTCGCCCGCGGAGCGCTCCAACATCCTCATCGTCGACGACCGCCTCGACAAGCGGGTCGTGTTCCGCACCATCCTCGAGGAGCTCGACCAGAACATCGTGACGGCCTCCTCGGGCGAGGAGGCGCTGCGCTGGCTGCTGGACAACGACTGCGCGGTGATCCTGCTGGACGTGAACATGCCCGGCATGGACGGCCTGGAGACGGCCGAGCTCATCCGCTCGCGGCGCAAGTCCGCGCACGTGCCGATCATCTTCATCACGGCCTTCGCCGACGAGATGCACACGGCGCGCGGCTACTCGCTGGGCGCGGTCGACTATATCTTGTCGCCCGTCGTGCCGAACATCCTTCGCAGCAAGGTGAAGGCGCTGGTGCAACTGCACCGGCTGAACGCCGAGCTCAAGAAGCGTTCGGACGAGCGCGTGGCGCTGGTGCGCGAGCAGGCGGCGCGGACGATGGCCGAGGAAAGCCAGCGGCGGGCGACCTTCCTCGCCGAAGCCGCGCAGGTCATGACGAGCACGCTCGACGTGGACACCATCCTGCGGGGCTCCTCTGGGCTCACCGTTCCTTTCCTTGCCGACCACGCGGCGATCATTCTGGTGAGCGAGACCGGAACCCCACGCGCGCGCCGCAATGCTTCGGTCGCGGGCTGGGATGGCTATCTCGGGGGCCACAAGCCGGGATTCGAGCGCACGCTCGAGTCGCTCCTCGCGCGCGTCGTGACGTCCGGCGAGCGGGCCCACGCCGATGCGCTCGTCTCCGCAACCGCCGGGGCGCCCCCCGGCGAGGTGCATGCCTTCCCATTGATCACGCGCGGCCGGGTGGCCGGCGCCCTCATGATCGCGCTGGGTCCCTCCGCGCGTCGCCTTGCAGGTGCCGACCTGGGCCTCGCGGAGAACCTGGCCGGACGTGCCGCCACGGCGCTCGACAATTGTCTGTTGTACGAGGAGATCCAGAATGCGGACCGCCGCAAGAACGAATTCCTGGCCACGCTTTCGCACGAGCTGCGCAACCCGCTCGCGCCGATCCGCGCCTCGCTTCACATGCTTCGCCGCGGGGACCTGGACGCTGGCCGCGCGGCGCCTTTGCTCGAAACCATGGAACGGCAGGTCGCCCAGATGACCCGCCTCGTGGAGGACCTGCTGGACATCTCGCGGATCAGCCGTGGCGTGATCGAGCTGAAGATGCACCGCGTGAACGACGCCGGCGAGATCCAGGCGGCGCTCGAGTCCTGCGCCGCGCACTTGCAAACGGGCCGTCACCAGGTTCGCGTCGACGTCCCCGAGCGGGCGCTCGAGGTTCGCGCCGATCCGGTGCGCCTGCAGCAGATCCTCGAGAACCTGATCCACAACGCGGCCAAGTACACGGACCCCGGCGGGCTGATCGAGGTCCGCGCGCGCAACGAGGGCGGGGAGGCCGTGATCGAAGTACGCGACAACGGGATCGGCATCGAGCAGGACAAGCTGAACCACGTGTGGGAGCTCTTCGTCCAGGTGGACGAGTCGCACGAGCGCACCCGCAAGGGCCTGGGCATCGGTCTCGCCCTGGTGAAGGACCTGGTCCATCGGCACGGCGGCCGCGTCGAGGCCTCGAGCCCCGGCCTCGGGCGCGGCAGCGTGTTCACGGTCCGCTTGCCGATAGCGCCGGAGGATACGCCCGGCGTGGCCTCGCCGAGCCAGGAGCCCGAGAAAGCCCTTGCCGCCGGGCGGCGCGTGCTCATCGTGGACGACAACGTCGACGCGGCCGAGACGCTGGCGATGATGCTCGAGATCCTCGGGCAGGACACCCGCCAGGCGCACGACGGGCGCGAGGCCCTCACCGTCGCCGCCGACTACAAGCCGGACCTGGTCTTCATGGACATAGGCCTGCCGGGGATCTCGGGGCTGGAGGCCTGCGTGCGCATGCGCAAGGACCTCGGAATGAGCGGCACTTACCTCGTGGCGCTCTCCGGGTATGGCACCGAGGAGGACCGCAAGCGCTCGCTCGAGGCCGGCTTCGACGACCACCTGGTGAAGCCGCTCGATCCGGGCACGCTGCCCACGATCCTCGGCAACGCTGGAGGGCACCGCCCGGCGATGATATGATGGTGCAACGCAACATGAACGGCCGGAAGGGGCCCGCCATGGTTATGAGACCGCCAACTACGTTCTTTGCCGAGGCTCATCGGTAGGCGGGCTCGCGTCGCTTTTGTGCTGTGGAGAAAGGCGCGTTTCCGCGCCTTTTTCATTTGCAGCGCATGCAGGACGTGAACTCGACAGGAACCGGAAAATGATCAACATCACGCTGCCGGACGGGTCGGTCCGGAAATTCGACAACCCCATCTCGGTCGCGGAGGTCGCGGCCTCGATCGGCCCGGGGCTCGCCAAGGCCGCGCTCGGCGGCAAGGTGGACGGCAAGCTGGTGGACACGTCGCACCGGATCGAGCGCGACGCGAAGCTCGCGATCGTCACGGACAAGGACCCCGAAGGCCTGGAGATGATCAGGCACTCGACGGCGCACCTGCTCGCGTACGCCGTGAAGGAGCTCTTCCCCGACGCGCAGGTGACCATCGGCCCGGTGATCGAGAACGGCTTCTACTACGACTTCGCGTACAAGCGGCCCTTCACGCCCGAGGACCTGGAGAGAATCGAGAAGCGGATGGCCGAGCTCGCGAAGAAGGACATCCCGGTAGCGCGCGAGGAGTGGAAGCGCGACGATGCGGTGAAGTTCTTCCATTCGATCGGCGAAAAATACAAGGCCGAGATCATCGGCGCCATCCCGTCGGAAGAGGGAATCAGCCTCTATCGCGAGGGCGACTTCATCGACCTGTGCCGCGGCCCGCACGTGCCTTCCACGGGCAAGCTCAGGGTCTTCAAGCTCATGAAGGTCGCGGGCGCGTACTGGCGCGGCGACTCGAAGAACGAGATGCTGCAGCGCATCTACGGCACGGCCTGGGCGAAGAAGGAGGACCAGGACGCCTACCTCACGATGCTCGAGGAAGCCGAAAAGCGCGACCACCGCCGCATCGGCACGCAACTCGACCTCTTCCACCTCCAGGACGAGGCGCCGGGGATGGTGTTCTGGCACCCGAAGGGATGGGCCGTCTGGCAGCAGGTCGAGCAGTACATGCGCCGGATCTACCAGGACAACGGCTACCAGGAGATCCGCTGCCCGCAGATCCTCGACCGGTCCCTCTGGGAGAAATCGGGACACTGGGAGAACTACAAGGACAACATGTTCACGACGGAGTCGGAGAAGCGCGACTTCGCCGTGAAGCCCATGAACTGCCCCGGCCACGTGCAGGTGTTCAACAAGGGCCTGAGGAGCTATCGCGACCTGCCGCTGCGCTACGGCGAGTTCGGGTCATGCCATCGCAACGAGCCGTCCGGCGCGCTGCACGGGATCATGCGCGTGCGCGGATTCACGCAGGACGACGGCCACGTCTTCTGCACGGAAGGGCAGATCCAGCCCGAGTGCGCGGCGTTCACGGCGCTGCTCAAGCGGGTGTACGCGGATTTCGGCTTCACGGACATCATCTACAAGGTCGCCACGCGCCCCGAGAAGCGCGTGGGCTCGGACGAGTCGTGGGACAAGGCGGAGACGGCACTGATGGAGTCGCTGCGCCAGTCCGGGTGCGAGTTCACGGTCTCGCCGGGCGAGGGCGCGTTCTATGGCCCCAAGATCGAGTACTCGCTCAAGGACGCGATCGGACGCGTATGGCAGTGCGGCACGATGCAAGTGGACTTCAACATGCCCGTGCGGCTGGGCGCCGAGTACGTGGATGAGCACAGCACACGCCGCCACCCGGTCATGCTGCACCGCGCCATCGTGGGCTCGATGGAGCGCTTCATCGGCATCCTGATCGAGAACCACGCCGGGGCCCTGCCGCTGTGGCTCGCTCCGGTCCAGGTCGTCGTCATGAACGTGACGGACCGACAGGAGTCGTACGTGCGCGAGGTCGAGTCCGCCCTGCGCAAGGCCGGGTTCCGGGTGGCTTCCGATTTGCGGAACGAGAAAATTACGTATAAAATTCGGGAACATAGCATCCAAAAGCTTCCTTACCAGCTGGTCCTCGGAGATAAGGAAGTCGCCGCAAGGACGGTCTCGGCGAGAACGCGTGCCGGTGAGAATCTGGCGCCGATCCCGCTCGAGGCCTTTATTTCGCGCTTGAAAGACGAGGTCGCGGCGCGCAAGTAGACGAG
>CAMPHL010000129.1 GCA_946885905.1 uncultured Pseudomonadota bacterium
GATTGTCGCCCTGGACTTTGACGGAAGCAAGAGCCTGCGCATCGTCCCGATGCCCGCGGACACCAACGCGCACGGAACGATCTTCGGCGGCTGGGTGATGTCGCAGGTCGACATCGCGGGGAGCATTCCCGCCTGGGAGCGCGCGCAAGGGCCGGTGGTGACTGTCGCGGTGAATTCCTTCGTCTTCAAGGAGCCCGTCTACGTGGGCGACCTCGTGAGCTTCTACGCGCGCGTGATCAAGGTGGGGCGCACCTCGATCACCGTGGACGTCGAGGTGTTCGCCCAGCGCAAGCGTGAGGGACGCGCGGCGCTGAAGGTCACCGAGGCGCAGCTCACCTACGTCGCGGTGGACGAGCGGCGCCAGCCGCGGCCGGTGCCCGGCGGCGTAGTGAGCACCTGAGGCACGACGGCGCTCGAGCGCTTCGACATCGGCGACGACGAGAACCGCAAGGCTGTCGTCAAGGTGGGTCCGGCCAGGGAGCGTCACCGTTCGCTGACGCCGACTGCTCGCGCCGAGGTTCCTGTAGGCCCCCCGATGGGGTTGGGGTAATATTCAAACGCCCGTTTGAATCATCCCCGGACGCGTCAGCCTCTCGCCGCCGTAGCCGCGGCAGGCCCCCCGCGTCCCCGCACCTGGAGGCTGAAATGTCCGGCGACACCACCAATACCCTCGACGCGGCGGTCCAGTACGCGCAGGCCACGCGCCGCGCCCAGCAGATGGGCGTGCGTCCCGAGCTGCGCGACGACCTCATCGGGGGGCGGCTCCTGGTCCGCAAGGCGGCCGTGCTCGGCGCCGGCGTCATGGGCGCGCAGATCGCCGCGCACCTCGCCAACGCCAACGTGAAGCCGATCCTCTTCGACCTACCCGCGAAGGAAGGCAAGGACAAGTCGGCGATCGCGCGCAAGGCGATCGAGGCGCTCGGCAAGCTCGAGCCCAGCCCGCTCGCCACGAAATCGGCCCTCGCGCAGATCACGCCCGCGAACTATGACGAGCACCTGAACCTGCTCACCGAGTGCGACCTGGTGATCGAGGCGATCAGCGAGCGCATGGACTGGAAGAAGGACCTGTTCGACAAGGTGGCGCCGCACATCGCAGCGCACGCGATCTTCGCCTCGAACACCTCCGGCCTTTCCATCACCGGGCTTGCGCAGACGCTCGCACCCGTCCTGCGCAAGCGCTTCTGCGGCATCCACTTCTTCAACCCGCCGCGCTACATGCGGCTGGTGGAGCTCATCCCCACGGCCGAGACCGACGGCCACGTGATGGACGAGCTCGAGGCCTTCCTCACGACCACCCTCGGCAAGGGCGTGATCCGCGCCAAGGACACGCCCAACTTCGTGGCCAACCGCGTGGGCGTGTTCTCGATGCTCGCGACGATGCACCACACGCTGCGCCTGAACCTGGGCTTCGACGAGGTCGACGCGCTCACCGGGCCGGCGATCGGCCGCGCCAAGAGCGCCACCTACCGCACCGCCGACGTGGTGGGGCTGGACACCATGGCGCACGTCATCAAGACGATGCACGACACGCTGCCCGAGGATCCGTGGCACAAGTATTACCAGGCGCCCGAATGGCTTTCGGCGCTGGTGGCCAAGGGGGCGCTCGGGCAAAAGACCAAGGCCGGCGTCTTCACCAAGAAGGGCAAGGACATCCTCGTGCTCGACCTGGCGAAGCAGGACTACCGCCCGAGCGAAGGCGCGGTCGCCGAGGAGGTCCAGTCGATCCTCAAGCAGAAGGACCCGGTGATGCGGCTGGCGAAACTGCGCACGTCGCCCCACCCGCAGGCGCAGTTCCTCTGGTCGATCTATCGGGACCTCTTCCACTACTGCGCCTACCACCTCGAATCGATCGCGCACAACGCGCGCGACGTGGACTTCGCCATCCGCTGGGGCTTCGGCTGGCAGCGCGGGCCCTTCGAGATCTGGCAGGCCGCCGGCTGGCAGCAGGTCGCCAAGTGGATCCAGGAAGACATCAACGACGGCCACGCGATGAGCCGCATCCCGCTCCCGGAATGGGCACGCGCGACCGAGCGCGAGGGCGTGCACTTTCGCGAGGGCTCCTTCTCCGCGGCGACGGGAGGGCTCGAGGCGCGTTCGGATCTCCCGTTCTACCGGCGCCAGCTCTTCCCCGAGCAGGTCATCGGCGAGGCGCCGCCGGATCCCGGCGTCACCGTCTTCGAGGACGAGGGCGTGCGCATGTGGCACCAGGGCGACGGCATCGCCATCGTTTCCTTCAAGAGCAAGATGCACGCGCTCGGCACGGAGGTGCTGCTGGGCCTGAATCGCGCGATCGACGAGGCCGAGCGCAATTTCGATGCCCTGGTGATCTGGCACCAGGCGCCCTTCGCGGTGGGCGCCAACCTCAAGGCCGCGATCGAGTCGCTCAAGGCGGGGAAGTTCGACGAATTCGAGTCGATGGTGGCGCTCTTCCAGCAGACCTCGCAGCGGCTCAAGTACTCGCTCGTGCCGACTGTCGCCGCGGTAGAGGGCATGGCCCTCGGCGGCGGCTGCGAGTTCGTGATGCACTCGCAGCGCGTGGTCGCCGCGCTCGAGAGCTACATCGGGCTGGTCGAAGCGGGCGTGGGGCTGCTGCCCGCCGGCGGCGGACTCAAGGAATTCGCCGAACGCGTGAACGCCTGGGCCAAGGGCGGCGATCCGTTTCCCGAGATGCAGCGCGTGTTCCGCCAGATCGCCATGGGCGAGGTGTCGAAGAGCGCCGAGGATGCGCGCGAGCGCGGCTTCCTCGAGGCGGCGGATGTCGTGGTCTTCCACCCGTCCGAGCTGCTCTACGTCGCCAAGCAGCAGGCCCGCGCCATGGCCGAATCGGGCGTGCGGCCGGTTCTTCCGCCTGCGCAGATACCGGTGCTCGGCGACACCGGCATCGCCACGCTCAAGATGATGCTGGTCAACATGAAGGAGGGCGGCTTTATCTCGGAGCACGACTACGACATCGCTTCGCGCATCGCCACGGTGCTGTGCGGCGGCGAGGTCGAGCCCGGCAGCATGGTGGACGAGAAGTGGCTGCTGGACCTCGAGCGCCGGCACTTCGTGGAGCTCGCGAAGACGCCGAAGACGCAGGAGCGCATCGAGCACATGCTCAAGGCCGGCAAGCCGCTCAGGACCTAGCTTGTACCTCGGCCGCAAGCTGAGGGAACGCATCCGCGCCGCCTTCGGCGCGGTGCTCTTCTTCGCGCTTTTCGGCGGGATGGGCGGCGCGGGCATGTGGGTGACGGGCGAATCGATCTACCAGGGCTTGCGCGCGCGCGATTGGGTGCCGGTGGAGGCGAACATCACGCACGTGGACACGGGCACCGCGACCTTCGCGTACTACTGGCAGGAGAAGCGCTACGTCTCCGATCGGGTGGGCACGTTCAAGCCGGGCGGCAGCACCGACCTCGACGACTGGGAGGACCGCATGGATCGGTTGCTCTCCGAGGCGGTGGAGCAGAAGAAGCCGGTCACGGCCTATGTGAACCCGAAGGACCCGGCCGAAGCCATCCTCGATCGGGAGATCCGCTGGAAGTTCGTGATGGTGATCATGGGCGTCTCGTTCGCCGCCTTCATGGGAGGGCTCGTCGCCTTCGTGCTGATCGGCCGCAACGCGATCGGATGGCGCCAGCGCGGCGGCGGCGTTCCGCTGTTGAAGCCGCGCGCCCGCGAGGCGCTTACGCAGTGGGTCGTGGCCCTGGTCTGGAACGGCTTCTGCCTGCCGCTGGCGATATTCGTGATCCCCGACCTGTGGGCGAAGGCGGAATGGTTTCCCGTCATCCTCCTGGGGATCTTCACCCTGGTGGGCCTGCTCATCGCCTACGGCGCGCTGCTCACGACGGTGTCGGTGTTTCGGGACGGCAGCCCCTTCAATGCGAGGACCGCATCATGAGCGATATCCGCAGCCTCAAGGGCAAGACCGGCGCCATCCTGGTGGCGCTGATCTTCATGGTTTGCTTCGGGGGCGTGGGCGCCTTCACCGGCTGGGTCGTGGGCGGCACGCTCTGGGCAGCCTGGGAGGCGAGCGGCTGGACCAAGGTGCCCGCCGAGGTGCTGGAGTACGACGGCGCAAGCAGCGTCCGGTACCGCTACGAGTTCAACGACCGGATGTTCCTGGGACAGCGCATGGGCGTTGCCGTGATCGACTCGGACGATGGGCACCCGGAAGCGGCCCGGCGGATCCAGCAGGCGATGAACGACAAGACGCCGCTCGAGATCCTGGTCGATCCCGACGATCCGTCGCGCAGCGTCGTGGACACCGCCATCAACTGGACGATGATGGTCGGCTTCCTGCCTTTCGCGCTGGGATTCGGCGCAGTGGGACTGGGCGCGCTGGGCGTCGTGGTGAGCCTCATGATCCCGAAGCGGGCCGGAGACGACGAGGAGGACGAAGCCATCTCCTCGGACGCGGCCAGCGGCTTCATCGGCCTTGCGGCCTTCACCTTCCTCTGGAACGCGCTCGCCTTTCCCATCGGCGCCGTGGTGGTCATGGAGGCGATGCGCAACGGCGAATGGATGATGTTCTTCGTGCTCATCTTCCCGCTGATCGGCCTGCTGTTGATCTGGGGCACGATCAACTCCGGGATCACCTGGATCCGCCGCGGAGGGGCGAAGCTGCACCCGCAGCACCTGCCCCCGCGCCTGGGCGCGGGCTTCTCCGGCCACGTTTCCTTCGCCCGCGGCGTCGAGGCGGGCGACGCTTTCAGGGCCCAGCTCGCCTGCACCAGCAGCGGCTCCAGGAACCAGGGAACCATCACGCACTGGAAAGGCGAACGGCAGGTCCGCGTGACCGACGTCGGCGGCAACCGCCGGGCGAGCTTCCGTTTCGATCCTCCGGACCGCATCGAAGGCTTCGAGCGCGACGCGGTCACGCAGTGGCAGCTGGACCTCTTTCCCGAGGGCAAGCAGGCCGCCGCATTCAGCTTCCCCTTCAAGATGCAGCCCCCGGCGGGCGTCGAGCACCTGCCCGAGGAAGAGCTGGACGAGCCGCACGCCGCGGAGGTGCTCGACGACGAGGAGCCCGTGCCCGTGGCGGCGGCGCCGGGCGCGGCGCTCAACCTCATCCTCGGCAAGGGAACGCTCGAGCAACGGATGGACAAGTTGCCCCCGGCCCAGCGCGAGCAGCTCGCCAAGCGGCTGGCCGGGATGACGCCCGAGCAGCGCAAGTCGCTCGAAAAGGCCGCGGCCTACGGGCCCATGGTCAAGAAGCTGGTCATCGCCGCCATCGTGCTGTTCTTCCTCGTCCAGATGGTCGGGGTCGTTTCCATGCTGTTCTTTTCGAACTGAAGGAGCTCCCCATGAGCAAGCAGATCCAGGATGCCTACATCGTCGCGGCCGTGCGCACGCCGGTCGGCAAGGCCCCGCGTGGCATGTTCCGCAACGTGCGGCCCGACGACATGCTCGCCCACGTGCTCAAGGGCGCCTTGGCGCAGGTGCCGGGCCTCGATCCGCACGACATCGGCGACGTGATCGTCGGCTGCGCGATGCCGGAGGCCGAGCAGGGCATGAACGTGGCGCGCATCGGCGTGCTGCTGGCCGGACTGCCCGACACGGTGCCGGCGATGACCATCAACCGCTTCTGCTCCTCGGGCGTGCAGGCCGTGGCGCTCGCCGCCGACCGCATCCGCACCGGCGACGACGACGTGGTGATCGCCGCGGGCACCGAGTCGATGTCGATGGTGCCGATGATGGGCAACAAGATCGCGCTCAACGACGCGGTGTTCGCCCACGACGAGAACGTCGCGATCGCCTATGGCATGGGCATCACGGCCGAGAACGTGGCCCGGCAGTGGAAGGTCTCGCGCGAGGACCAGGACGCCTTCGCGCTCGCGAGCCACCGGAAGGCCGCCAGGGCCATCGCCGCGGGCGCCTTCAAGGACGAGATCCTGCCGTACGAAGTCGATTCGGCCGCCCCGGACCTTGCCAGCGGCCAGGTCGTCCATCGCAAGAAGGTCGCCGACACCGACGAGGGACCGCGGCCGGATTCGACCCTGGAGGGGCTCGCGAAGCTCAAGACCGTCTTCGCGGCACGCGGCTCGGTCACCGCCGGCAACAGCTCGCAGATGTCCGATGGGGCCGCGGCCGTGATCCTCATGAGCGAGAAGGCATTGAAGAAATACAACGTGAAGCCGATCGCGCGCTTCGCCGGCTACGCGGTCGCGGGTGTGCCGCCGGAGATCATGGGCATCGGCCCGATCAAGGCGATCCCGAAGGCGTTGCAGCAGGCCGGGCTCAAGGCCGACGACATCGACTGGATCGAGCTGAACGAGGCCTTCGCCGCCCAGGCGCTCGCCGTGATCCGCGAGCTCGGCCTGAATCCCGAGAAGGTGAACCCCCAGGGCGGCGCCATTGCGCTCGGCCATCCGCTCGGGGCCACCGGGGCCATCCGCACCGCCACGCTCATGAGCGGCCTCGAGCGCACGGGCGGCAAGTACGGCATGGTCACGATGTGCATCGGCACCGGCATGGGAGCCGCCGGTTTATTCGAACGCATCGCCTGACCATTTTCGTACAGACCTTTTGTACAGTAATGGCACAATACGCCCGAGAAAACCGGCCTTCGCCGCCCCGCCCCTCCCAAGAGCCGGAGAACGTCCCCATGACCAGGAGAAACGCCCGATGACACCCGCTGTCCGCCTGGCGCGCAAGCCGCTCGCACTCGCGATCGCCCTGCTCGGCGCCGCCCCCGCCCTCGCCCTCCAATTCGAGCTCGGTCCCGAAGCGAAGCTCACGGTGGACACGACCCTGAGCTACGGCTATTCGGCTCGCGCCTCCAGCCGCGACCCGTCGCTCATCGGGCAGGCCAACGGCGGCACGAGCCGCTCGGTGAACGAGGACGACGGCAACCTGAACTTCGACAAGGGCGATCCCTTCGCCAACGTGGTGAAGGCCACGGTCGACGCCGAGCTCAGGTGGCGCAACTTCGGCTTCTTCGGCCGCGGCACCGCCTACCACGACTTCGAGCTGCACGACAGCGACAAGCTGGGCCCGACCGGGCGCGACCGCCTGGGCGAGGACATCGTCGGCCTCGACGGCTTCTTCTTCGCCAACTTCAACCTGGGCGAGCGCGACCTGCGCCTGCGCCTCGGGCGCCAGGTCATCAGCTGGGGCGAGAGCACGTTCCTGCCCAACGGCATCAACGTGGTCAACCCGGTCGACCTCTCCAAGCTGCGC
>CAMPHL010000130.1 GCA_946885905.1 uncultured Pseudomonadota bacterium
ACATCCGCAACGAGGACCTGCGGGCGAGCGAAGTGATCCGCAGCCTGCGCAAGCTGCTCACGCGCCGGAACTGGAAACCCGAGGCCGTGCAGCTGAACGAGGAAGTCGCCGGCGCGCTCGGGCACCTCGCCTTCGACGCGGCGCGCAGGGCCGTGCAGATCAACCCCGTTTTCGCCTCGCGGCTGCCCGCGGTGCGCGGCGTGGCCGTGCAGCTCCAGCAAGTGGTGATCAACCTGGTCATGAATGCCATGGAGGCGCTGGAGACCTCGCCGCCCAATCGACGCGAGGTCCGCATCGAGACACGCGCGGTCGAAGGCGGCGTAGAGGTCGCGGTGTCCGATCGCGGGCCGGGGCTCACGCCCGAGGAAGCCACCAAGGCCTTCGAGACGACCTTCACCACGAAGCGCGACGGCATGGGATTCGGACTCGCCATCGTGGCGAGCATCGTGAAGGAGCACCGGGGCCGCGTCGATTACGAGTCGAACAACCCGCACGGCGCCGTGTTCCGGGTGTGGCTGCCGGAGATCGGCAAGTGACGGCGCGCCCCGCGGCCCTCCCCGGGATCGTCCATGTCGTGGACGACGACATCGCCTTTCGCCGTGCCATGGGCCGGGTGCTGACGGCCGCGGGCCATACGCCGCTGCTCTATGCCACCGCGGACGAGTACCTGTCCTCCGGCGATGCACGGTGGCCTGCATGCGTGCTCCTCGACCTGCGGCTGCGCGACGGCAACGGCCTGGAGCTCCAGACCGCCATGGCGAGCCGCGACGACCCGCATCCGGTGATCTTCGTGAGCGGCCATGCCGACATTCCAAGCACGGTCGAGGCGATGCGCGGTGGGGCGCTCGACTTCCTCACCAAGCCGGTCCCCACGGGTGTGCTGCTGCAGGCGATCGACGGGGCCCTGCGCCGGGACGTGGATCGCGAGGCCCGCCGCACCCGCCGCGAGGAGGTGCGGCGGCTCTACGCGAGCCTTACGCCGCGCGAGCGGCAGGTCATGGCCGGCGTCGTCGCCGGGCGGCTCAACAAGCAGATCTGCTATGCGCTCAATTCCGCCGAGCGCACGGTCAAGACGCACCGCGCGCGAGTGATGGAAAAGATGCAGGTGCGCTCCGTCGCGGAGCTGGTCAGGCTGGCCTCGGAGCTCACCGCGGCCGGCGTCGCCCTGGAGCCGGTACCCGGAGCCTGAAGCATCAGGGGATGCGCTCGGGCGCGCCCACGCCCGCGGCTCGGCAGAGGTCCACCAGCGCCGGCACCGAGCGCACGTCCATCTTCGCCATGACCTTCGCGCGATGGGCCTTCACCGTCTTGAGCGAGATGTTGAGGTCGGCTGCGATCTGCTTGTTCAGGCGCCCCGCGACGACGTGGCCCATCACCTCCCGCTCGCGGCGCGAGAGCCTCGCCATGCGCTCCTCGATCCCGCGAAGCTCCTTGTCCTTCGCCCTTTCCTCGGCGTCGCGAGCGAGAGCGGCCTGGATCGCGCCCACGAGCTTCTCGGCCCGAACCGGCTTCTCGAGGAAATCGACGGCGCCGAGCTTCATCGCGTCCACGCTCGTGCCCACGTCGCCGTGGCCCGTCAGGAACACGACCGGCAGCCGGATGTGGCGCTCGATCATGACGCGATGCAGCTCCGGGCCGCGCATGCCGGGCATCCGCACGTCGAGCAGCACGCAGCCGGGCTCCCCGGGCTGCACGCGGCCCGGCTGGAGGAATTCCTTCGCGCTCGAGCACACCTCGGCGCTCCAGCCCGCGGCGCCGACCAGGCGCGCGAGGCCGCGTGCGAAGGTCGCGTCGTCATCGACGATATAGACCGTTGCCGTCATGGATGTCCCGGTTGGGACCATGCTAGTCGCCGGAGCAACGGCCCGGGAATGGCACTCAGGGGCCGACCGCACCGTACCCGGGTACGCCTGCATCGAGCCGGAGGACGACGTGAAGCGCATCGTCCTGCCGGCAGCGGGTCATGGGCAGGCCGCTGCGCTCGAACACCGCCAGCATGGGCGCGTTGGCCGGAAGCACGAACGCCTCCAGGCGCACGAGGCCGTTTCGCCGTGCGATGGCGGCAAGGTGGCCAAGCAGACGGCTCGCGATGCCCTGCCCGTGGTAGTCCTCCTCGACCGTGAACGCGACCTCCGCGCAGCCCGATTGCGCTCCCGCCCCGACGTACCTTGCTCCGGCGATCACGACCTCGTCCCCGGCGCGCGCGATCGTGGCGACGAGCATCACCTCGTTCACGAAGTCGATTTCGCCCAGGTGGGCGAGCTCGCGCGGGCTCGGGCCGCTGCGGTATCCGAAGAAGCGCGTATATATGGACTGGCGCTCCAACCCTTCGAAGGCCCGGACGATGCGCGCACCGTCATCGGGCCGGACGGCGCGGAAGGTGACCGGGGTGCCGTCGCGCAAGAAATCCTCGACGCGGTATTCGCGTGCGTCCGGCGCGGCATCCAGCCTGGGGGCCATCGCGTATTCTTACCCAAGGAGGTGCCCATGCGCCCACGCCGTCTCACCAGCGCCGCCGCCATCGTTCTCGTCGCCCTTCTCGTCCAGGCCTGCGCCGCGGTCATGGACAGCAACGAGCCCCGGCGCAATGGCCTCGTCCCGCAGATCGAGCAAGGTATGACCCGGGAGCAGGTCCAGGGCATCCTCGGGCCGCCCGACGAAACCATGGCATTCGGCAACACGCGGACAGTCGCCTGGGATTACCGCTACACGGACAGCTGGGGCTTCCTCGCGATGTTCTCGGTGACCTTCGACTCGGACTGGCGCGTGGTCTCCACCTTCTCGCGCCGCCTGAACGACGGGCGCAGCTCCTCGGGAATGACCTGAGCGGGCGCTACTTCATCGAGTGCAGGCCGAACATGTTGCCCTCGGTGTCGCAGGCGAGCGAGATGAAACCGTATGGTCCGATCGAGAACTTCGTCTTCTCGACGCGCCCGCCCGCGGGCTTCACTCGCGCCTCCTCGGTGGCGCAGTCTTCGCAGACAAAGTAGACCAGCGTGCTGTTGCCGCCCGATGGAAAGCCCGGCATGTGCACGAGCGAGCCGCCCGTCCCGGGCGCTCCCTGCTCGCCCTTGAAGGACCACATCTCCAGCCCGCCCGCCTCCAGCTTCTCCAGCTTGCAACCGAGCACGGCTTCGTAGAATTCGCGCGCGCGCGGCATGTCCTGCACGTAGATCTCGAACCAGCCGACGGGGTTGTGCTTCATCTGGCCTCCTGCACGTGAAAGCGCCATTCTAGGAGCGTCGAGCGGCTGCGCCCTCTTGCGCAAGGAATCGTCACCGGAGCTCGGCGAGCCGGGCGGTGTCCCGGGCCGCTTCTTCCAGGAGCCACCTGCGGAACGTCGCGATCTTGGGCAGGTCGGCGCTCACACGCGGGCAAACGATCCACAGTGCGAAGGGCGCCTCGATCGACAGATCGAATGGCCGCACCAGCCTGCCCTCCAGGAGGTCCCATCCCGCCAGCGCCGTGCGAGCCATCGCCACGCCCTGCCCCTGGATCGCCGCGTCGATCGCCATGCTCCACTGGTTGAACACGACGCCGCGTTCGACGTCGATTCCGCCGACGCCGGCGCGCTGGAGCCACTGGCGCCAATGGGTCGAATCGCCCGCATGCAGGAGCGAGTGGCGCTTGAGGTCGCCAGGCGCCTTCAGCGCTTCGCCCCCCTTCAGCAGCGATGGCGAGCACACGGGGAAGAGCCTCTCCTCGCAAAGGCGGGTGACATGCAGTCCCGGCCAGTGGCCATCGCCGTGCCGCACGGCCACGTCGACATCCTCGCGGGCGAAGTCGACGTGATGCATCGTCGCGCTGATTCGAAGGTCGATCTCGGGGTGCGCCTCGGAAAAGCGCCCGAGCCGGTGCACGAGCCACTTCGCCGCGAAGTTGGGCGAGATGGAGACGTTGAGCAGGCCGGAAGCCTGGCGCTGGAGCAGCCGCTCGGTCCCGCTCGAAAGGCGGTCGAACGCATCGCGCACGACCTCGAGGTACCTGCGGCCCGCGTCGGTGATCACCAGCCGCTGGTGCTCGCGCAGGAAGAGCTTCACCCCAAGCTCTTCCTCCAGCGCCTTCACCTGCTGGCTCACGGCGCCCTGCGTCACGTGCAGGTCGGAGGCGGCGCGCGTGAAGCTCTCGTGCCGGGCGCTCGCCTCGAACGCCTTCAGCCCGTTCAGCGACGGCAGCCGGCGCCTCATGCCCGCCCCTTTCTGGCCCGAGAAAATCTAAGGCTAATCCAAGAAAGGATGGTTTGCCTAGCCCGGGGGCCGGGCCGGAAGATGCACTCCATCGATAGGAATTCTGGGACAAGGACATGCCGTCGCCACCCACCCGAATCGCGTTCGTCTGCCTTCACGGCTCGGCAAAGAGCGTGCTTGCGGCCGAGTACCTCAATCGCACGGGCCGCCAGCGCCGGATGGGCATCACCGCCACCGCCTCCGGCCGGGAACCGGACCCGGAGATTCCCTTGAACGTGGTCGAGGGGCTCCGCGGCAAGGGATTCGACGTCGCAGGCCGCAAGCCCGTGGCCGCAAGCGCGGAAGCGTTGTCGAAGGCGGACGTCGTGGTGTCCTTCGGCTGCGACCTCGATGGGCTCCTGCCTGCGACCCGGACGATCGAGCTCTGGAGCGCGTGCCCGGCGCTCGGCGATGATTTCGAAGCCGCGTGGAAATTCATCACGCAGCGCGTCGACCGCCTGCTGGAGAACGCCGGATCGTGAGCGCCGTGCGACACCGGGCCGTCGGGGCCCTCAACCAGAACCTGGAGGCTTGGCCATGCGATATCAGCTGAAACAGATCCACTGCCGTCCCTGGACGCTCTCCGGGCTTTCGTTGCCGCTCATCGAGAGCCACTACGAGAACAACTACGGCGGCGCGATGCGGCGCCTCAACGCGATCACCGAGCAGCTCGAGAAGCTCGACTTCGCGAAGACCCCCGGCTACGTCGTGAACGGCCTGAAGCGCGAGGAACTGGTCGCGCTCAATTCCACGCTGCTGCACGAGCTGTATTTCGCGAGCCTGGGCGGAGAAGGGACGCGGCCGGAGCCCGTCATCAAGGAAGCCATCGCGCGGGACTTCGGCTCCTTCGACCGCTGGCGCGACGAGTTCCTCGCCATGGGCTACGCGCTGGGCGGCGGCTCGGGCTGGGTGTTGCTCACCTACGTCCCGCGCGATGGCCGCCTCATGAACCAGTACGCCGCCGAGCACACGCAGGCGGTCGCGAGCGGCGTCCCGATCCTCGCGCTGGACATGTACGAGCACGCCTACCACATGGACTTCGGTGCCAATGCCAAGGCGTATGTGGAAACGTTCCTGCGCAACATCGACTGGAAGAGCGTCGAAGGCCTCTACGAGGACGCGATCCGGGTGGCTCCCCCACGAGCGCTGCTGCAGGAAGAGTTCAAGGAAGTGCCGGGACTTGGCGTCGAGGACGTGAAGGCGATGCTCGACGCGGGAAAGGTGCAGCTCGTCGACACGCGCCCGCGCCACTTCGTCTCGCGCCAGGGCGACATCGCCGAAGGCGCCACCTGGCGGGATCCGGAGCGGCTGCAGGACTGGATGGGCGAGCTCTCGAAGGAAAAGCCCGTGGTCGTCTATTGCGCCTACGGCTTCCATGTCGGATGCCGCACCGCGATGGCGCTGCGCGATGCCGGATTCGATGCCAGTTACATGACCGGCGGGCACTCCGGGTGGAAGGCGATGGGCGGGCCCGTGAAGATGAAGGCGTGAGCGCGATCCTGCTCGGTCGCAGCGACGTCGAACGCCTGCTCGCCCCAGCGGCATGCATCGCGGCCGTGGAGCAGGCGTTCGGCGACTAGGCGCTGGGGAAGGTTGCCGCGCCGGGAATCCTGGGCATGCACGCGGGCACCGGAGGCTTCCACGTGAAGGCGGGTTTCCTCGCCGCGGATCGCCCCTATTTCGCCGCGAAGATCAACGCGAATTTCCCCGGCAACGCCGCCCGCGGGCTGCCGACGATCCAGGGGGCGATCGTGCTCTTCGACGCGGCCGAAGGGGTGCCGCTCGCCGTCATGGACTCGATGTCCGTCACGGCGCTGCGTACGGCCGCTGCGAGCGCGGTCGCGGCGAAGCACCTGGCGCGCGAGAGTGTCGGGACGCTGCTCCTCTACGGTTGTGGCGCACAGGCCCGGGAGCAACTGCGCGCATTGCTTTGCGTGCGCCGGGCGAAGCGCGTGCTGGTGCACGACCTCGATCCAGCGAGGGCCGAGCGCTTTGCCGCGATGCAATCACGCGAGACGAACCTGCCCGTGGAGGCGGTGGCCGATCCGGCCTCGGTCATTGCCCAAAGCGCGATCGTCGTTACCTGCACGGCCGCGCGGCGCTACTTCATCGAGGCGGACAGGGTCGCGCCCGGAACCTTCATCGCCGCGGTCGGCGCCGACAGCGAGCACAAGCAGGAGATCGACCCCAGGCTGCTGGCGCGAGGCAAGGTCGTGACCGACCTCACCGCGCAGGCAGCCGCGATCGGTGACTTGCACCACGCGATCGAAGCCGGCCTGATGACCGCCGCCGGGGTGCACGCCGAGCTGGGCGAAGTGGTCGCGGGACTCAAGCCCGGGCGCGAAGGTGAAAACGAGACCTTCGTCTTCGACTCGACGGGTACGGGCCTCCAGGATGTCGCCGCCGCGATTGCCGTTTACCGGTCGGCAGTGGCCGCTGGAGCAGGCCGCGCCTTCGATCTCGCCGCCTAGAGGGCTCGCTACAGCGCCTCGAACCAGTTGTCGCGGCCGCGCTCGACGATACCCAGCAGCACTTCGGCCGGGGCGCGGTTGCGCGCGTCGATGTCTCGATGGCGGGCGAGCGTGCGCTTCGCATACTCGAGCGCCTGGCGCAATGCGTGCTCGCGCCGCCATCCCGCGCCCGCGGGCGGGTCCCGCCTCGCGACTTCGGAGGCAAAGGATTCGGCGGCGCCCACGAGGTTCTCCAGGGCGCGGGCCAGGTGTTGATCCTGCTTCTTCATGGCGATGACGGCCCTGCGGCAATGGCAAAGGCACGAGGTTACGCAGGGCCTGCCGGCCGGGCCATGGAACCCGCCGGAGGCAAAACGCCGAATATTCCGCAATCCGGCGATAAACTTTCGCCCATGACCGCCAACCTCCTCGATTTCCCCGTCACCCGGAAGTGGCCCCCCAGCCACCCCGACCGCCTCCAGCTC
>CAMPHL010000131.1 GCA_946885905.1 uncultured Pseudomonadota bacterium
TGCTCGAGCGCGTCGCGCACCAGGGGCCTGTTCGATTCGTACCGGGCGCGCCGTTCCCGCATGGGCTCGAGCAGATCGTTCAGCACGTCCGTCAGCCGGTCCTTGAGCTCCTTGTTGCCGACACCCGTGCGCTCGTAGCGCTCCTTCAGGTCCCGGACGCGGGCCGCGTCCCGATCGAACGCGTCGAGGTACGTGAAGACCGGGTTCGCCTCCACCTTGCCGGGCTCGTTCGCTCCCCTCGGAGGGCCGGCGTACATGGCTCGCACTTTTCTCGCCACGGTCCTCGCGCTGTCCTTGAGGTCGATCGTGTTGCCGCGCGACTTGCTCATCTTCGCCTTGCCGTCGGTGCCCGCGAGGCGCGGTACGCGCCCCAGGAGCGCCTCCGGTTCCGGAAAGACCGGTTCGATCTCCCGGTTGAAGCGGCGTGCCGCCTGCCGCGCGAGCTCGATGTGCGGCAACTGGTCCTCGCCGGCGGCGACCAGGTGCGCGCGAGGCAGGAGGATGTTCGCCACCTGCATCACCGGGTAGATGTAAAAGGCCACCGGAGCCGGCTTGCGCGGGGTTTCGACCGCTTCCATCTCCGCCTTGAGCGTGGGGTTGCGCTCGAGCATGCTCCTGGGCAGGAACCACGCGAGCCAGGCCATCAGCTCCGCGTGCTCCGGGACCAGGCTTTCGATCACGAAGCTGCTGCGTTCGGGATCGAGCCCCACGGCCAGCCAGTCGAGCGCGACTTCCCATACGGAATCGCGCACGCGCCGAAGGTCGTGCGCATAGTCCGAGACCTGGTAGTCCGCGATGAGGAAGTAGCTCTCGTACTCGTGCTGCAGGCGGACCCAGTTCTCGAGCGCGCCCGCATAGTGGCCGAGGTGCAGCGCTCCGGTCGGCCGGATGCCCGTGAGAAGGCGCCTCGCAGCGCCTGCTTTCCCGGCTTTCACCGGCTGCGCCTGGCGATCGGCACGGCCCTCGCCTCGCCGGGCCTCAACGCCCGCGCCAGGCCCCGCGGCCGGTGCACGAGGTCGGCCAGGGTGTGCTCGTCCAGCGCTGCGTACAGCGCGTCGAAGGCGTCGACGAGGATGCCCTTCAGCTCGCACACCGGAAAGATGCAGCAGGCGCCGGGATCTTTACCGAGGCACTGCACGATGGCCTCGTCGCCTTCGGCTGCGCGCAGCACCGCCCCGATGCGGATCGACTCCGGCGGGCGCGCGAGGCGGATGCCGCCGCCCCTGCCGCGCGTCGACTCGACCAGGCCTTCGCGGGCCAGGTGCTGCACGACCTTCATCAGGTGGTTCTCCGAAATCGCGTACGCGGCCGCGATCGCCGGGATGGTCGCGCGCTTCGCCGGGTCGATGGCGAGGTACATGAGCACGCGCAGCGTGTAGTCGGAAAAGGCCGTGAGGCGCATGGGCTTATAAGAGGTATTCCGGATATTGCTTTGTGGGTGGAGCGCTGCTAGCCTTAAGCAGTACCGATGGTACTGCTTTTGATGCCGCGGCGGTTTCGACGCGCCATCCGAGGAGCCTTCCATGACCTACGTGGTGACCGAGTCCTGCATCAAGTGCAAGTACACCGACTGCGTCGACGTGTGCCCGGTGGACGCCTTCCGCGAGGGCCCCAACTTCCTCGCGATCGATCCGGACGAATGCATCGATTGCACGCTGTGCGTCTCCGAGTGCCCGGTCGAGGCGATCTTCGCCGAGGACGACGTGCCCGAAGGGCAGCGCGGCTTCATCGCGCTCAATGCGCAGCTCGCGCGGCAGTGGAAACCCATCGTCGTCACCAGGAAACCGCCCGCCGACGCGGACGCGTGGGCGAAGGTCGAGGACAAGAAGGACCTGCTCGAGCTTTCGCCCGCCCAGGAGCCTGCCGAAAATCCATCCGAGAAGGAACCCTGTACATGAGCCACGCCGCCCAGCTGCACTTGTCCCCCGATTCGGTCCATCCCTTCGACGCGCGCGGAATCGCCAAGCGCTTCAGGCATGCCGCGATCTTCGGCGCCCTCGATTCGCTGCGGCCCGGCGAAACGATGCGCTTCGTGAACGACCACGATCCGCTGCCGCTGCTCGGCCAGCTGCGCGAGCGTTATGCCGAGCGCCTCGACATCCGCTACCTGCAGCGCGAGCCCGGCGCCATCGTGATCGATTTCGTCCGGCAGTAGGCGCTCCACGGATCAACGAAAGTGCATTCAAACGTCATTTGAATTCGTTGGACTTCATCCAGGGCACGACCGACGATGGGTTTGCGATCACACCGATCGCGTCCTGCCGAAGGAGGCTCGGATGAATGCCAGGAAAATCATGACGGCGCCGCTCGTGGCCCTCGCGGCCGCTTTCGCACTCTCCGCGTGCGGTGAGCTTTCGCAGGACGGGCCGAAGCCTTTCGCCATGGAGGACGAGATCCGACCCTATTCGGGGGATGTCTTCAAGGGCGACCAGGCGCTCTACGACCAGAGGCTGGTGGACCGCACGAAGACCCAGGACGATTACCTGACGGTGGACCGCTGGGGCAAGTGAAGTGCGTGACCCCGGCGGTCATGGAAGTCGCGGCGCCGCGAGCGGCAGCGTGAAGTGCAACGTAGTGCCGACGCCCGGCGAGCTTTCCACCCAGATCCGTCCCCTGTGCGCGTCCACGATGCCCTTCGTGATCGGCAATCCCAGGCCGACGCCGCCGCGGCGTACGCGGCGCGCTTGCCAGAAGCGCTCGAATACGTAGGGCTGATCCTCGGCGGCGAGGCCGGGTCCCGTATCGGTTACGGTGAAGCGCACGCAATCCGGCAACGCGGCCGCGGCGAGCTCGATGCGCCCGCCTTCGGGCGTGAACTTGTGCGCATTGCCGATCAGGTTCGCCAGCACCTGCGCCACGCGTTCGCGGTCGGCGAGCACCGTGGTGCCGGCGGCCTTGCAGGCGCACCGGAGCTCCTGGTTCTTGGCTGCGAGCAGGGGCGTGAAGTGGCCGACCGCGTCCTCGCAGATCACGGCCGCATCGATCGGGGCGAGGTCGACGCGCAGGCCGCCGCGAGTGATCTGCGAGACGTCCATGAGGTCGGAGATGAGGCGGTTCATGCCCGCGACTGCCCGCCTGATGATGCCGATCTGGGCGGCGCGCCTGTCTTCGGGCAACGCGGACTCGAGCAGGCTCGCGCCCATCGCGATCACGCCGAGCGGGTTGCGCAGGTCGTGGCTCACGATGGCGAGGATGTCGTCGCGTGACCGGACGGCCGCCTGGGCTTCCTCGCGCGCGGCAGTTTCGCGCTCGATGAGGTCGCGCAGCTCCGCCTGCGCACGCTTCTGGTCCGAGATATCCACGAGTATCGACAGGACGCGCCCCGAGCCGTCGGCGAGCGCCACGGAATGCCTTCTCGTGAAGACCGGCGAGCCGTCCTTGCGGCGATACTCCCTTTCTTCCGACCGCGCGATGCGCCGCCCCCGGAGCCGCTCGATGTCCTGCTGCTCGAGGGCGCGCGATTCGGGCGGGGCGAGGTCGAGCCACCCGAGCATGCCGCCGGCGAATTCCGTGCGCCGATAGCCCAGGATCTCGAGGAAGTGGTCGTTGGCCTCGTGTATGGCGCCGGAGGCGTCCCAGAGCGCGACCCCCACGACGCCGGAGTCGGCGATGAGCCCCAGCGGGAGCTCTCCCAGGGAAGGAGCGGGCATTCGATTTGGACCTCGGCGGCTGTCGTAGTTCCGCGATCAAGCACGGCGCTACGGGACGTCCAGTAGGGCGCCGCGGCCAGCCCGAAGTAAAACGAATTCGAATGCCGCTTCACTGCAACGGGCTTGCTCGCCGCGCGCCCTGCGGCGATGCAATCGGGAAATTGCATTCAATCCCCAACAAGTTTCGTTTTACGCGCGCGTCGCGCGCGCCGAAGATGGTGCGCATCCGGAGTCCATCGACAGGAGCCTGGAATGGCAGACAACACGATCTCGAGCCGCCGCGACTTCTTGCTCGGCGCCGGACTTGGCGCGGCGGCGGCGGCAACCTTCGTGGCGAGGCCGCGTCGCGTGCCGGTGCGGGCCGATGAAGCCGAACCTCCACGCCCGAGCGGCTATCGTGCCTCGCCCCACGTCCTCAAGTACTACCGAACCACCGAAGCCTGATCCCGGGAGCCGGCCATGTTGCTCACGAAACGATCCACGCAAGCCGCCCAGCCCCTCGACCCGCTGGTGCATGGGGGCGCCTTTCTCTCGCCCAGGACCGTCGACCGCCGCAGCTTCCTGAAGGGAAGCGGCATCGCCGCGGGCGCGGCGGCATTCGCGAGCCAGCTCCCGCTTACGATGGTGGCCGAGGCCCGGGCCGAGCCCGCCAGGACCGGCAACACGGTCGTGCGCCGCACCGTGTGCACGCACTGCGCGGTGGGCTGCGCGATCGATGCGGTGGTCACCGACGGCGTCTGGGTCCGGCAGGAGCCGGTGTTCGAATCGCCCATCAACATGGGCGCGCACTGCGCCAAGGGCGCCGCGGTGCGCGAGCACGGCATGACCGAGCACTCGCATCGGCTCAAGTATCCGATGAAGCTCGTCGCCGGCAAGTATCGCCGCATCACGTGGGAGCAGGCGATCGCCGAGATCGGCGACAAGCTGCTGCAGATCCGCAAGGAGAGCGGCCCGGACGCGGTGTTCTGGATCGGCTCGTCCAAGCACAACAACGAGGTGTCGCAGCTCCTGCGCAAGTTCGTCTCCATGTTCGGCACCAACAACACCGACCACCAGGCGCGCATCTGCCACTCGACCACGGTCGCGGGCGTGGCCAACACCTGGGGCTACGGCGCGATGACGAACTCCTTCAACGACCTGCAGAACACCAGGTGCATGTTCTTCATCGGGTCGAACGCCGCCGAGGCGCACCCGGTATCGATGCTGCACGCGCTGAGCGCGAAGGAGCGGGGCGCGAAGATCATCGTGGCCGACCCGCGCTTCACCCGCACCGCCGCCAAGGCCGACCAGTACGTGCGCTTCCGCTCGGGCACGGACGTGGCCCTGCTCTTCGGCATGCTCTACCACATCTTCAAGAACGGCTGGGAAGACCGCAAGTACATCAACGACCGCGTCTACGGCATGGACAAGGTGCGCGCGGACGTGCTCGCCAAGTGGACGCCGGAGAAGGCCGAGAGGGTGTCGGGCGTCCCGGAGGCCGCGTTGTACGCCGCGGCCGAGGCCATGGCGAAGAACAAGCCCTCCACCATCATCTGGTGCATGGGCCAGACGCAGCACTCGATCGGCAACGCCTTCGTGCGCGCCTCCTGCATCGTGCAGCTCGCGCTGGGCAACGTGGGCGTGCCGGGCGGCGGGGCGAATATCTACCGCGGCCACGACAACGTGCAGGGCGCGACCGACATCGGCCCGAACCCGGATTCGCTGCCGGGCTACTACGGGATTTCCGCGGGGGCCTGGAAGCACTGGTGCAAGGTCTGGGGCGTGGACTACGAGTGGATGAAGGGCCGCTTCGCCTCGCAGGCCATGATGGAAAAGCCGGGCATGACCGTGTCGAGGTGGATGGACGGCGTGCTCGAGAAGAACGAGCTGATCGACCAGGATTCCAACCTGCGTGCCGTCGTCTACTGGGGGCACGCGCCCAACTCGCAGTCGCGCGGCCTGGAGATGAAGCAGGCGATGGAGAAGATCGACCTGATGGTGGTGATCGATCCCTATCCGACCGCGGCCTCGGCCATGCCCGACCGGCAGGAGGGCGTGTACCTGCTGCCGGCGTGCACGCAGTTCGAGACCTCGGGCAGCGTCACCGCCTCGAACCGCTCGATCCAGTGGCGCGAGAAGGTGATCGAGCCGCTGTTCGAGTCCAAGCCCGACCAGACCATCATGTATGCGCTCGCGAAGAAACTGGGCTTCGGCCCCGAGCTGGTGAGGAACATCAAGCTGGTGAAGGACAAGGACGGCTGGGACGAGCCCTCCCCGGAGGACATGCTGCGCGAGATCAACGCCGGCAACTGGACCGTGGGCTACACCGGCCAGTCGCCCGAGCGCCTGAAGGCCCACATGCGGCTCATGGGCCACTTCGATCCGAAAACGCTGCGCTGCACCGAGAGCGTCGTGGACAAGGAAAGCGGCTACGACATCAAGGGGGACTACTTCGGGCTGCCGTGGCCGAGCTACGGCAAGCCCGAGCTGAAGCATCCGGGCAGCCCGGTGCTCTACCGCACCGACCTCAAGATGATGGACGGCGGCGGCTGCTTCCGCGCCAACTTCGGTGTCATGCGCGACGGCGTGAACCTGCTCGCCGAAGAGGGCTCCTTCCCCGCCGGCTCCGAGATCACGATCGGGCACCCCGAGTTCGACCACGCGCTGGTGAAGAAGATGGGGTGGTGGAGCGAGCTCACGCCCGAGGAGCAGGCCGCGGCCGAGGGCAGGAACTGGAAGACCGACCTCTCGGGCGGCATCCAGCGCGTGTGCATGAAGCACAACGTGCACTTCTGGGGCAACGCCAAGGCGCGCGCCGTGGTGTGGAACTTCCCCGACGGAGTGCCCCAGCACCGCGAGCCCATCTACAGCCCGCGCCCCGACCTCGTGGCGAAGTACCCCACCCACGAGGACAAGAAGGCCTTCTGGAGGCTGCCCACGCTCTACAAGACCGTGCAGCAGAAGGCCGTCGCGGACAAGGTGCACGAGAAGTTCCCGATCGTGGTGAGCTCCGGGCGCCTCACGGAGTTCGAGGGCGGCGGCGACGAGACGCGCTCCAACCCGTGGCTCGCGGAGCTGCAGCAGGAAGCCTTCGCCGAAATCAACCCGAAGGATGCGGCCGACCGGGGCATCAGGTATTGGGACTGGATGTGGCTCAAGTCGCCCACGGGCGCCGCGCTCAAGGTCCGCGCCCTCGTCACGGAGCGGGTGAACGCGGGAACCGCGTGGATGCCGTTCCACTTCGCCGGCTGGTGGCAGGGCAAGGACCTGCTCGACAAGTATCCGGAGGGCGCGGCCCCGATCGTTCGCGGCGAGGCGTTCAACACGGCTGCGACCTACGGCTACGACTCGGTGACGATGATGCAGGAGACCAAGACCACGCTCTGCAACTTCGAGCGCGCCTAGGAGGAGGGCACGATGGCCAGGATGAAATTCATCTGTGACGCCGAGCGCTGCATCGAGTGCAACGGCTGTGCGACCGCGTGCAAGCAGGAGCACGAGGTGC
>CAMPHL010000132.1 GCA_946885905.1 uncultured Pseudomonadota bacterium
GGGTTGATGAGCCCCGTGGGCGCCGTCGCCGGAACGCCCGGGACGTCCGGGAATCCCATCGCGGCCTTCGTGGGCTCGACCAGCGTGCGCTCTCCTTTCGGCCCGCGCAATTGCGGCCACACGCTCGCGGGTGGCAGGATGTCCTGCATCACCCAACGGCGGAAGTGGAACCGGATCGCGTTCACCGTCTCCGTGTGCGGCATCGGGTTGTCGCCGAACGTTCCCTCGCCGTATCCCGCGCTGGGGCAGCTCGGGATCGAGAGCGGCTCCGTGGTGAAGGCGCCGTTGCCGCCGCCGTGCCGCGTGCTGGAGATGTAGTAGCGGCGCACGTTGGGCGGCAGCGGGATGTCCGTCTTCGGATCCGTGCCGACCCACTCGGGCCCGAGCTTGAGGGCCCATACCTCCGCCGAGCCGAAGTGCTCGATGATCTTCGGGCACGTGCCGCTCGCATTGCAGCGGTCGAGGATGCCGGCGGGCGGAAGTCCACGGCGCTGGTCGGGCCACTTGTGCCACCACTGCGGTCCCTCGCTGCCGGGCTCGTAGAGCTTGAGCACCCCGTCGGGCATCGCCCAGCGCATGTTGAGCGACACGCGCCGGCCGGCGATGACCGGCCAGTTGCCGTCCTGGACCTGGCGCCCCTCCTCGTCCTGGTTGAAGCCCAGGTGCAGGTAGCCGCGCAGGAAGTTGCCGGACTGCGAAACCCCGCGCGCGAGGATCCAGTTCACCTTGCCCGCGATCGGGTTCATTTCGGAGGTGTCGTACTTGAGGAAGCTCGCGAGGTCGCGGAAGGCCGCATAGCCCACGCCGAGCACGTACGGCTTGCTCGTCTCGAACACGACCTGGTAGGCCCGGTCCGGCGTGAAGCCGCCGTCCACGCAGATGTGCCGGGGATCGGGCGTGCCGGGGAAGGGACTCGCTTCGGTGCAGCGCGCGAAGGCCCACTTCTCGCGCGGCACCGCGTGGCTCTCGAGAACCTCTCCTTCGATGGTCTCGCGCACGACCTCGGTCAGCGTATCGCCGGGGTTGTTCAGGTCGACAGGACGATAGGGCACCTCGTTCGAGTGCACGATCATGCGCTGCGACGCGAGCCCCGAGGCGTTGAGGATGCGGCCCATCACGCGGCCGTGGATGTCGCTGCCGTCGGGATTCTTCGCGATCGGCACGACCACGATCTCGCGGCCGGGCACCTGGGCGGTGCCTCCAGCGCCGTTGTTGCCCGAGTTGTCGCCCTGCCACCCGGAAGACAGGCCGATGTCGCCGGCGGCGATCAGGTCGCTGCTGATGGTGATGCGGCCGCCGCGGTTGGGCACGTCGTGCCACATGAGGCCGCTCGCGACGCTCATGTCGACGGGTTTGACGAGTTGGAAGGTGGCCATGTACTCCACCAGGCCGCTCGGCCCGGGCTCGGCGAGCTGGATGTCGGTGATGATCGCGTTGGCGGGATGCGACGGGTCGAGCACGCCGAAGGCGCGCCCGACGAGCCGCTCGTAGGCCGCGCCGCCCGGTCCGGGCTGCGTCATGGCGGTGGTCGAGTCGATGACGATGTTGGTGATGCGGGCATTCGCTACCGGCGGCGAGAAAGCCGCGGCCGCGGCGAACGCCGCGACGATGCTGCGTTTCAGCATGGTTGCTCCTCCTCGAAGGCGCACTTCTCGGGTGGATGAAACGCTCGGCCGAGAGCCTTGGTAGGGGTTGTGATGCGGGCGTGGCCGATGCGAAGCGTGCGTGCGCATATCTTTAGGCCGGCTCGCCGCGATTTGCAACTGGCGAAATCAACTCTCGGTAAGCGCTACCTGATCGGCGCTACCATTGCGACTCATGGCTTCGGTTTCTCCCGCCCCGCAGCAGGCCGGGCTCCCCGGCAAGCTCCTCGTCGTCGCGTTGGTCCTCGCCCTCGCCTACCAGTTGGCGTACTGGACCTGGGTCTTCGTCGCGCCGCCGCAGGTCGGCGCGGCGCCGCAGCGGGAATCCGCCGTGGACCTCGCGGCGGTGGCGCGCCTTTTCGGCGCCGACGCGCCGGTCGGGAGCACGGCGTCGAGCCTCAAGCTGAAGGGCGTGATCGCGCCCACGCCCGGGACCGAAGCTTCCGCCATCCTCTCGAAGGGATCGGGCCGCGACATCGCGGTCTACATCGACGGCGAGGTTGAACCGGGCCTGAAGCTGGTCGAGGTGCATCCCGACCACGTGATCGTGAGCCGCGGCGGCGCACGCAGCCGCATCGACCTCGAGGTCGCGCGCAGCACCAACGTCGCCACGCGCGGAAGAGCGCCGGGCAGGGCGCCCGGGTTCAAGCTGAACGTCTCCCGCACGGGGACCAACAACTACAGCCTGTCGCGCAAGGAGCTCGACGAGGCGTTGCGGGACCCGGGGCAGTTGAATTACCTGGGCCAGATCGGCGTTCCGCCCAAGGGGGGCGTGCGCATGGAGTACGCCCCGCCCGGAAGCCTCGCGCAGAAGCTGGGCTTGCAACCCGGGGACGTGATCAAGAAGGTGAACGGCCAGACCGTTGCCTCGGCCGGCGACCTCGCCCGGCTCTATACCCAGTTCAACCAGCTTTCGGTGATCCAGGCCGAGATCCAGCGCGGGCAATCCACCCTGCAACTGTCGTATCAGATCCAGCCGTAGCCGCCCCTTGCCCTTGCGCCTACCGCGCCCCGTTCTGCCGTCGTGGCTGCGTAGCGAGCCGGAGGCGAAAAGCGAGCCGGGGGAGGCGGGAGGCAGCCGCCCCGGGACCTGTAGACTCGGGCGGGGAATGGGAGCAGAATTGCCCGTTAAATCAATGCTGAAGCCTCAATACGTGACAAAGTTTCTAGGTTCTCTCGCGGTCGGTCTGGCCTTGGCCATGGGCCCCGGAACGCACGCGCTCGCCCAGGCGCCGGCGCCCGCCCCGGGCACGCTCACCAACGGCGACGAGAAGATCACGGTCAATTTCGTCAACGCCGACATCCAGTCGGTCATCAAGACGGTCGGCCAGCACACGGGCAAGAACTTCATCCTCGACCCCCGGGTGCAGGGCTCGATCAACATCGTCTCCGACCGCCCGGTATCGAAGGATCTGCTCTACCAGATGCTGCTCTCGGCGCTGCGCGTGCACGGTTTCGCCGCGGTCGAGGACGCCAACTTCGTGAAGATCGTCCCCGAGGCGGAAGCGAAGACGAGCGCGAGTCCCACGGGCGAAGCGGCCACGCGCATGCCGGGCGACCGCATCGTCACGCAGGTCTTCCTGCTGCAGAACGAGAACGCCGTGCAGCTAGTGCCGGTGCTGCGGCCGCTGGTGACCGCCAACAACTTCATCGCCGCCTATCCGCACAACAACGCGATCGTGATCACGGACTACGCGAGCAACGTCCAGCGCATCCAGCGGATCATCGAGTCGATCGACCGCCCGTCGAGCTCGGACGTGCAGATCATCCGCATGCAGAACGCCTCGGCGATCGACATCGCCCAGACGCTGCAGCGCGTGGTGCCGGAGACCACCGTGGCGCCCACGGCGCCCGGGACCTCGCCCAAGGTCTCGATCGCCATCGATACGCGCACCAACAGCCTCGTGGTCCGGGCGGAAAACCCGACGCTCATGGCGCGCATCAAGGCGCTCGCGCTCGGCCTCGACACCCCCGGCGCCGCGGCGGGCAACATCTACACGGTGTTCCTGCGCAACGCCGAGGCGACCAGGATCGCCGAAACGCTGCGAGGACTGCTCTCGGGCGGCGAGACCACGCGTTCGACCACGACCACGACGCTGCCTTCGGGCAACACCGCGACACAGACCACGGCCACCACGACCCAGGCCGCCGCCGCCACGCAGTTCGCGGCGCCCAATTCCGTGATCCAGGCCTACGCGCCCACCAACTCGATCATCATCACCGCGAGCGAGCCGGTGTACCGTTCGCTGCGCACCGTGATCGACGCGCTCGCCCAGCGGCGCGAGCAAGTCTATGTCGAAGCGCTGATCGTCGAGGTCTCGACCGGCCTCGCAAGCGAGTTCGGGGTGCAGTGGAACGCCGGCCGCAACATCGGCGACGGCCAGACGGTCTTCGGCGGCACCAACTTCTCCACCGGCAGCGCGGTCTCCAACATCCTCGCCGCCGCCGCGAACCCCTCGCTCATCGGTCAGGGCCTGAACGTCGGCATCATCAAGGGCACGCTCAAGATCCCGGGCACCGACATCGAGATCGCCAACCTGCAGCTGCTCGCCCGCGCCCTGGAGGGCAACACCAACGCGAACGTCCTGTCCACCCCGAACGTCCTCACCCTCGACAACGAGGAAGCGAAGATCACGGTCGGCCAGAACGTGCCGTTCATCACCGGCAGCTATACCCCGGTTTCGGGCAGCGCCACCAATCCGTTCCAGACGATCGAGCGCAAGGACGTGGGCATCACGCTCAAGGTCACGCCTACGGTTTCCGAGGCGGGCGCCGTGAAGCTCAAGCTCTTCCAGGAGGTCTCGAGCGTTACCCGCGACAAGGTGCTGGTGCAGTCGGCCGACATCATCACCAACAAGCGCACGCTGGAGACGACCGCCCTCATCGATTCAGGGCAGATCGTCGTGCTGGGGGGGTTGATCCAGGACGACCAGCAGGCGGCACAGGACAAGGTGCCGTTGCTGGGCGACATCCCGTATCTCGGCGCCCTCTTCCGCTACGAGACGCGCAACCGCAAGCGCACCAACCTCATGATCTTCCTGCGCCCCGTGGTGCTCAAGGACGAGAAGGCCGCGGCCGCGATCACCGCCGACCGCTACGAGTACATCCGTGGACAGCAGGGGGCGGTGCAGCTGCCGCCCAGCGTGATCATGCCGGAGGGCACGTTCGCGCCGATGCCTCCGCTCGAGCAGCAACAGAAGCAGCCGCTGGGAACACAATGACGGCACCGCTGGAACGCACCGTGAATCCGCGCGACCTCGACCCGCAGACCGTCCGCCTGCTGCCCTATCCCTTCGCCAAGGCGAAGGGAGTGCTTGCCGCCCGCGTGATCGACGGAGCCCTCGAGGTGTGGATCCGGCCCTATCCGGCGGCTTCCACGCTCTCCGAGGTCCGGCGCATGGCCGGCAAGGCGCTGCGCGAAGTGCTGCTCACGGCCGAGGAGTTCGAGCACTGCCTGGCGCTGGCCTACACGCGCGAGCCTTCGGCCGCCGAGACCATCGTCGAGGACATGGGCGACTCCGTCGACTTGGCCAAGCTCACCGAATCGCTGCCCGAGGTGGCCGACCTGCTGGAGTCGGAGAACGACGCGCCGATCATCCGGCTCATCAACGCCCTGCTCACGCAGGCGGTCCGCGACGGCGCCTCCGACGTGCACCTCGAGATCTTCGAGTCGCGCGCGCTGGTGCGCTATCGCGTGGACGGCGCCCTGCGCGACGTGGTCGAGCCGCGCCGCGGACTGCATCCGGCGATGGTTTCGCGCATCAAGGTCATGGCCTCGCTCGACATCGCCGAGAAGCGCCTGCCGCAGGATGGCCGCATCGCGCTACGCATCGCGGGGCGCGCGATCGACGTGCGGGTCTCGACCATCCCCACCAACAGCGGCGAGCGCGTGGTGCTGCGGCTGCTCGACAAGCAGGCCGGGCGCCTCACGCTGGATGCGCTCGGGATGTCGCAGAAGGACCGCACGGTCGTCGATGGGTTGATCAACGCGCCGCACGGCATCTTCCTGGTCACGGGTCCCACCGGCTCGGGGAAGACCACGACGCTCTATTCGGCGCTCACGCGGCTCGACCGCAAGACGCGCAACATCCTTACGGTCGAGGACCCGGTCGAGTACGAGCTCGACGGCATCGGCCAGACACAGGTGAACCCGCGCATCGAGATGACCTTCGCGCGGGCGCTGCGCGCGATCCTGCGCCAGGACCCGGACGTGGTGATGATCGGCGAGATCCGCGACCTCGAGACCGCGCAGATCGCGGTGCAGGCCTCGCTCACCGGCCACCTGGTGCTCGCGACGCTCCACACCAACGACGCGCCCGGCGCCGTCACGCGCCTGATCGACATGGGGACGGAACCCTACCTGCTCGCTTCGACGCTGAACGCCGTGCTCGCCCAGCGCCTGGTGCGCCGGCTCTGCGGCGCCTGCAAGACGCCCTACGAGCCCGACGCGAGCGAACGCTCGGTGTTCGGAGTGTCCTCGCCCGAGCGCCTGTACCAGGCCGTGGGCTGCGCCGCCTGCAACTTCTCGGGCTACAAGGGGCGCACCGGCATCTACGAGCTGCTCGTGGCCGACGACGGCTTGCGGCACAAGATCCACGACGGCGCGGCGGAATCCGAATTGCGCGCACATGCCGTCCGGGCCGGCATGACCCGCCTGCGCGAGGACGGCCTGCGCTGGGTGCGCGACGGGGCGACTTCGTTGGATGAGGTTTTGCGCGTTACCCGCACCTGAGGCGGGAACACGGATGGACACCGATGAAACGGATCACTACGGATAATGCCTTGTCATTCGTGGCTGCGTTCAACGCAGGCACGAAGCTCGGGTTCGGGTCATCCGCCTTTATCCGTTTCATCCGTGTCCATCCGTGTTCCCGACGGTTTGAAGGCGCCGCGTAATGGCGGGGTTCCGCTACCAGGCCTACAACCCCGACGGCAAGCTCCACAAGGGCGTGCTGGAAGCCGACAGCGCGCGCCAGGCGCGCGCCCTGCTGCGCGACCAGGGGCTCACGCCCTATCGCGTCGAGGTCATCGCGGCCAACGACCCCGCGGCCGGCGCGCGCTTCCGGCCGGTCTCGCTCTCCACCGCCGAGCTCACCCAGCTCACCCGCGGGCTCGCCTCGCTGCTGGAGGCCGGGCTCACCGTCGAGCAGGCGTTCAACGCGCTGATCGAGCAGGCCGAGAACGAGCGCGTGCGGCAGGTGCTCGCGGCGCTGCGCGGCGAGGTGATCGCCGGCAACACCGTGGCCAAGGCGCTCACGTCGTTTCCCGGCGTCTTCTCCGAGCTCTACCGCACGCTGGTCGCGGCGGGCGAGAGCTCGGGACAGCTGCCGCGGGTGCTCTCCAAGCTCGCCGACTACCTCGAGGAGCGCCAGCAGCTGCGCGCCAAGCTCTCCCTCGCGCTCATCTACCCGGCGATCGTGATGGGCGTGGCGCTGGCGGTGGTCGGCGCCCTGCTCGTCTACGTGCTTCCGCAGGTGGTGC
>CAMPHL010000133.1 GCA_946885905.1 uncultured Pseudomonadota bacterium
GCCGCATCGGCATCGCGCGCGCCCTGGCCGTCCAGCCGCGGTTCCTCGTCTGCGACGAGGCGGTCGCCGCCCTCGACGTTTCCATCCAGGCGCAGGTCCTGAACCTCTTCATCAGGCTGCGCGAGGATCTCGGGCTCACGTACCTGTTCATCAGCCACGACCTGGGCGTGATCCGGCATGTTTCCGACCGGGTGATGGTGATGTACCTCGGTCGCGTGGTCGAATCCGGCCCCACGCAAGAGCTGTACGAAAGGCCCAACCATCCCTACACGGAAGCGCTCATCGCGGAAATCCCCCGGATCGAGGCTCGGCGGCGGACGTACGTCCCGGTTCGCGGCGAGATCCCGTCGCCCCTCGCGCCTCCGAGCGGTTGCCATTTCCATCCGCGATGCCCCAAGGCGAATGCGCGGTGCCGCGAAGAGGTTCCGGCGCTGCGGGAAATCGCTCCCGGCCGCCAGTCAGCATGCCACCTGAACGATTGATGCCATCATGGAAGCCATGTTCACCCTGACCCCACCCCGCTGCGGGCACGTGCCGCTCGTCCTCGATTCACCGCACAGCGGCAATGAGTACCCGGACGACTTCCGCTTCTCGCTGCCCCAGGAGGCATTGCGCCAGGCGGAGGACAGCTACGTGGACGAGCTGTACGCGGCCGGCCCGGACGTCGGCGCGACACTCATCGCCGCGCGCTTCCCGCGCAGCTACATCGACCCCAACCGCTCGGTGTTGGACATCGATGCGTCGCTGCTCGAGGCGCCGTGGCCGGGCCCCGCCGTTCCCAGCCCCAAGACCGCCCGCGGCATCGGGCTCATCTGGAGGGTCCTGGACACCGGCGAGCCGATCTACGCGCGCAAGCTCACCGTCGACGAGGTCAAGCAACGCATCGTGCGCTATCACCAGCCTTACCAGCGCGCGGTCAAGGACGCGCTCGACCGCGCCTACGAGCACTTCGGCTCGGTATGGCATCTGAATCTGCACTCCATGCCGGCGGTGAGCAGCGCGGTCTCCGAGGAAGGGCCCGGCAAATCGCGCGCCGACTTCGTGCTCGGCGACCGGGACGGCACGACGTGCGAGCCCGAATTCACGGCTGTGGTGCGCCAGAAGCTGCAGGCGATGGGCTATGAGGTGAAAGTGAACGATCCGTACAAGGGCGTCGAGCTGGTGCGCGCGTTCTCCGACCCCAAGGCGGGCCGGCACAGCCTGCAGATCGAGGTCAACCGGCGCCTGTACATGGACGAGCGGACGCGCGAACGCAACGCCGGCTTCCGTGCGCTCGCAGCGAACCTCACGCAGCTGCTCGAGGCGGTGGCGGCATACGCTGCCGAGCGCGGCTCGCACGCGTGCGAGCACCATGGCCATCACCATCATGATCATGGGCACGACCACGATCACCACCACCACGGCCACGACCACGAGCATGACCATTCGCACGAACAATCCCACGGCCGGAAGGGCCATCGTCATGAGCACTGAACCCAAACGCTCCATTCGTGTCGAGCTGAGCGCGCCGGATATCTCGCCGCACCGCCAGTCGGCCACCGCGGTCGAGTACGTCCACACGTTCGACAGCGGGGCCGCGGGACCCCATGTGATGGTGAACGCGCTCACGCACGGCAACGAGATCTGCGGCGCGATCGTGGTCGATCGGCTGCTGCGCCAGGGCGTGCGGCCGCGGCGCGGGAAGCTCACGCTCTCGTTCGCAAACGTGTCGGCATTCCTGCGGTTCGATCCCGGCAATCCCTACGCGACGCGTTTTGTCGACGAGGACTTCAACCGGGTGTGGACGCCCGCGCGCCTCGACGGATCGGCGCACAGCGTGGAGCTCGATCGGGCCCGGCAGCTGCGGCCATTCGTCGATGCAGCCGACTATTTGCTCGACATCCATTCCATGCTCGAGCCCAGCCCGCCCGTGATGATTTCCGGTCCGCTGGACAAGGGCATCCGTTTCGCATTCGAAGTCGGCGTCCCGCAGCACGTGGTAAGCGACGTGGGCCACGCCAACGGCACGCGAATGCGCGACTACGGGGAATTCGGCGATCCGGCGAGCCCCAGGAACGCGCTGCTGGTCGAGTGCGGCCAGCACTGGGAGCGTGCCGCCGAGCAGGTCGCGTGGCAGACGACCTGGCGCTTCCTGTCCGTCCTGGACGTGGTCGACCCGACGGCCGCCGCCCGCGAGATCGACAGGAACGTGCCACGACAAAAGCTCATTCGCGTGACAGACGCGGTGGTCGCCAATTCTCCGGGCTTTCGCTTCGCCCGCCCATTCTCGGGACTGGAGGTCGTGGAGCGCGCCGGCGACGTGATCGCGTGGGACGGCGACCAGCCCGTGCGGGCGCCGTACGACAACTGCGTGCTGATCATGCCCGTGCCGAACAACGTGAAGACGGGCCTCACGGCGGTACGGCTGGGACGCCTCGAAACGGCTCCCGCCTAGCTACCCGCCGGTCGCGTCGTCCGCCTTGCCGGACGGACGGATGCCGAGCTGCTTCAACTTGCGGTAGAGGTGCGTCCGCTCCAGGCCCACGCGGTCGGCAACGCGCGACATGTTGCCTTCCTCGCGCCGGATGTGGTGGAGGAAGTATTGCTTCTCGAACTGCTCGCGCGCATCGCGCAGCGGCAAGTCGAGCGACACGCCGACCTCGGTCGTGGCCTGCTCGCGCGGGCCCAGGCTGAACTCGCGCGCCACGCGGTTCACGTCGTCGGCGGTGATGTCGTTGGCCAGCGCCGTGAGCGCCAGCGTCTTCACGACGTTCTGCAGCACCGGCAGATTGCCCGGCCAATCGAGGTTGCGCATGACGTTGAGCGCGCTCACGGTGAGCGTGCGCAGCGGTACCTCGTTGGCATCGATGAGCTGCGTGAGCAGCGTCGCAGCGATGTCGGGGATGTCCTCGGTGTGGTCCGAAAGCGCCGGGACGCGGATAGTCAGGCCGGAGAGCTGGTGGTAGAGCGCCGGCTCGAAGCGTCCGTCCTCGGCCATTTCGGAAATCGGAGCGGTAGTCGCGCAGATCAGGCGCACGTTGAACTTGTCGAGCTTGCCGAGAAGCTGGAGCAAGCCCTTCTGCTCGGCCTTGCCGAACGTGGCGATGTCGGGCAGGAAGAGCGTGCCGTCGCGCGCTTCATTCAGCGGCTCGAACGGGTTGGTCGCCAGCCAATCGGTTTCCTCGGGCACGACCCACGGCGTGTTGGCCAGGTGCAGGTGGCGCGCGCAGAGCTCGAACCCGCAACCGGCCTCGCCGATCAGCAGCACGGGAGTACGCAGGCGGCCCACCTGGTCCAGCCGCTGGCGCAATTCCTGCACGATGCGTGCGCGGCCGAGGTTCACGAGCGTGAGCCCGGTCTTGGCGAGCGTCTTTCCTCCCGCGAGGGCCTTGCCGACGGTGGCCAGGAGCTTCGGCAGGCTGATCGGCTTCTCGAGGAAGTCGAAGGCGCCGATGCGGGTGGCCTCGACCGCCGAGTCGATCGTGCCGTGGCCGGACATCATGACGACCGGCATGGTGAGCAACCCGCTGCCCGCCCATTCCTTCAGCAGGGTGATCCCGTCGATGTCGGGCATCCAGATATCGAGGAGCACCAGGTCGGGCCTCGATTCCTTGCGCGCCGCCCGGGCCGCCTGGGCATTCTCGGCCAGGCGCACGCCATAGCCCTCGTCGCGCAGTATCTCGAACAGGAGCTCGCGAATGCCGACTTCGTCGTCGACGACCAGGATCTGGTTGGCAGGCATCTAGGGGTTCAGGCGGCCGCTTTGGGGGGCAACACGATGCTCACGTTGGCGCCATGGGGTTTGACATTCTCCACCAGGATGCGCCCGTGGTGCTCGTCCACGATCTTCTTCACGATCGCGAGCCCCAGTCCCGTGCCCTTGGGCTTCGTGGTGACGTATGGCTCGAAGATCCGGCCCATCACGCCCTCGGCGATGCCCGAGCCATTGTCGCGCACGGTGAGAAGGACGCCCGCCGTTCCCTTGCTGGTGGCCACGAGGATGCGCGGCGAATTCACGCCCGTAAGGGCGTCGATCGCGTTCTGGAACAGGTTGTGCAGTACCTGGCGCAGCATGGCCGGATCCGCGTAGATCTGCGGCAAGTCCTCGGCGAGCCGCGCTTCGATGGTCACGCCCATGGATTCGTAGAGGACGAGCACTTCGCGCACCAGCTCGTTCAGCGTGAGGGCCCTGGCATTCATCCGCGAGGAATGGGCGTACTGCGTGAAGTCGTCGACCATGCCCTTCAACGCACCCACGTGGCTCACGATCGTCCCGGTCGCGCGCCGCAGCACGTCGGCCTCCGCGGGAGGCAGCTTGTCCTGCAGCTTGAGCTGCAGCCGTTCGGCGGAGAGCTGGATGGGCGTGAGCGGGTTCTTGATTTCGTGGGCCAGGCGCCGCGCCACTTCCCCCCAGGCCGCGTCGCGCTGGGCCTGGATGAGGTGAGTGATGTCGTCGAAGACCACGACGTAGCCGTTGTCGCCCCGCTGCCCGAGCTGGGTGCCGCGCAGGAGCAGCGTGCGCGGACCGTCGGCGCGGCGATACTCCATCTGCTCCTCCCACTGCTTCGTGCTCGAAGAGGCGAAATGCCGCAGCGCGATCTCGGCGAACGGCGCCACGGACTGGACGTGCCGCGGCCATTCGGGCAGCTTGAGCCCATGGAACGCGCCGCCGGCCACACCGAGGATGTCGCTCGCGGCGGTGTTCATGGTCTTCACGTAGAGCCGCTCGTCGAAGGTGAGCACGCCCGAGGTGAGGTTCGACAGGATGCTCTCGAGGTAGGTCTTGGCGTTCTCCAGCTGCTGCTGGTTGCGCTCCATCACCTCCGTCGCGTCGGCGATCTGGCGCGTCATCGTGTTGAACGACTGCGTGAGGACGCCGAACTCGTCGCGGCTCTTGACCGGGTTCAGCTTTGTGTAGTCGCCCTTGGCGATCGCGCGCGTGGCCTCGGCCAGGGCCGAGAGCGGTGCCGAGAGCTTCTCGGAGAGCACGAAGGCGAGCGCCAGGGCCGAGAAGAGCGTGAGCAGCATCGCGAGCGTGAGCGTGAGCCCGAAGACGCGCTTGAGGTTCACGCGCGCGAAGAGCAGGGCCTGGTAGTCCTTGAGGCCGGCCTCCACCATTTGCGCATCCTCGACCAGCGAAGTGGGGGCCCGCTGCAGCACCTGCAGGATGCGGATGTCGTCGGCGATGGTGAGCACGTTCACCGGCACCATCACGCGCAGGAAGATGCCCTTTTCGCCGATGGGTTCGATCTTGGCCACGCGCTGCTGCTGGCGCACCTGGCGCAGGACATCCGGGCCCGGCAAGTCCGGCAGGAGCGCCACGGGCTCCGAGCCGGACTGCGCGATGATGCGCCCGCGCGTGGTGAGCAGCGTCGCGTCCTCCACGGAGTGCTGCTCGCGCAGCCGGTTGAGCGTCGCCGCTTCCACGGCCTGCGACTGCGCGAGCGCGATCGCCATGGCCTCGCCTTTCTTCTCCAGCTCCTTCAACTGGCTCTCGAGCGCGTTGCGCGCGAGCTGGATGCCGCGGTTCAGGGATTCGTCGAGGCGCACCTCGAACCACGAATCGATCGAGCGCTGCAGGAACTGGAACGAGATCGCGTACACCAGGCCGCCGGGGATGAGGGCCATGAGCGCGAACACACCCATCAGTCTCAGCGTGAGCTTGGAGCCGAAAACCCGCTCGCGCAGCTTCCTGCGCAACGTGAGCAGCTGGTAGGCGATGAGGACCATGAGGCCCGAGGCGAGGCCCACGCCGAGGTAGAGCAGCAGCTGGTAATTGCGCGCGAACAGCGCCGTGTTCGCGGAAGCCTCCGACATCAGGTACACCAGCGCCGCGCCGGCGACCACGCAGAGGAAGATCAGCGGCTTCATGGGGTGATCGTCCAGCGATGCCAATCGGAATCCAGCGTCCAGTCACGCGAGGAGATCGCGTTCAGCTGGAACGGCTTTGGCAGCTGGGCGGTGTCCAGGCGCATTCGTACCGACGCCTGATAGACCTGGTCCTTTTTGAGCGCGCCTTTGTCTGCGACGTGCCACCCGCGCACGCGCGACAGCACGCGGGTGACTTCTTCGAACCGGGTGAAGTTCTGGTAGACGCTCCCCACCGACAGCCGGTACTGGCGCAACAGGGGCGTATAGCTGATGCGGTACGTCTGCGAGAGAACCACGGGCTTTTCGTCGAACCAGTACCAGCGCGGGCGCGAGAGCTCGAACTCGACGACGAAGTAGAGCGGCACGCCGCGGTTCACCGCCTCCTCGAGGCGCTGGCTGAACTGGACGTCGAATGCCGCCTCGAGCGCCCATGCATCCTCCGTTGGCTCGATGGTCGCGGAGGTAACCGAAATGCCTTCGCCGCGCACGAGGGGGGCCGCGACGAGCAAGGAGAGCGCGAGCATGCCTGCGCGCATCAAAGCGCATGCGGAAAGCAACGAACGCATCGGCATGGCTCGGCTCATCGCCCTGGCAAGGCCTTTCGAGGTTCCTGCACCGCAGTGTGGCGTCCGCGATACAGGTGTATCAATTTACCATCAAACGCCCCAAGTTGCCAGTCGGAGGGACCCCGTCAATCCCAGGCAAGATCCTTAAAAATCAATGTGTTGCCTGACCAGTCCGCCCCGAAGGCCAAGGCGTGCCACGCAGGAACTCCTCGGCCCCCATGCGTCGGCCCCCGGGACGTTGTACTTGCACCAGGCTCAGGGCGCCGAACCCGCAGCCGACGACGAGCCGGCTGTGCGTCGTACTGAGCTCGCCCGGCTCGAGCACGTCGGTGACTTCGTCGGCCGCCCAGATCTTGAGCTGGATCCCCTTCACCTTGGCCTCCGCTCCCGGGGCGGGGTTGAACGCGCGCACCTGGCGGCTGATTTCCGCCGCCGGGCGGTTCCAGTCGATCGCGGCTTCGGACTTTGCCACCTTGGATGCATAGGTCGCTGCCGAAGCAGCCTGGGACTTCGGCTCGAGGCGGTCGAGATGCGCCAATGCCTCGACGATCGCCTCGGCACCGGCAGCGGCGAGTTTCTCGGTCAGCGTGCCAGCCGTGTCCGTGGCGGCGATGGGCATCGCCCGCTCGAGGAGCACGGGGCCGGTGTCCAGG
>CAMPHL010000134.1 GCA_946885905.1 uncultured Pseudomonadota bacterium
CTTGGGAGCAGGAGCGCGAGCGCGCGGCCGATGCGGTGATCGACCAGGTGACGAAGTTCGCGCCCAACTTCAAGCGCTCGGTGCTCGGCCGGCGCGTCCTCACGCCGTTCGACCTCGAGCGCGAATTCGGCCTGGTGGGCGGCGACATCTTCCACGGCAAGCTCACGCTGAACCAGCTCTTCAGCGCGCGTCCCGTGCTCGGGCACGGCGACTACCGCATGCCGCTGAAGGGACTGTACCTCTGCGGGGCAGGGGCGCATCCCGGCGGCGGGGTCACTGGCGTGCCGGGCTTCAACTGCGCTCGCGAAGTGCTGCGGGATTTTGGAAAGCTGAAAAGCAGGTAAAAGCGGGAAGCAGGGGAATCAGGGGAATCAGGGAAAGCAAGTGCGGGTTGGGTTCGAGGCTGCGCTCAACGAAGCCACGAATCCGGCACGGTTTTTTCTGCTTTCCCTGATTCCCCTGCTTCCTCTGCTTCCCGCTCTCACCTGCTCTAGTCTTTCCAGTCCGGCGGCCGTTTGCCGAAGAAAGCATCCACGCCTTCCCGAGCGACATCCGAATCCATGTTCGCCGAGATCACGCAGGTCGCATCCTTGTAAGCCTCGCCCAGCGGCTGTTCGAGCTGGCGGTAGAAGAGCGCCTTGCCCATCGCGAGCGACTCGCGCGGCTTGGACTTGAGGTTCGTGGCCATCGCCATCGCGGCCTCGAGCAGGTGATCGGGCTGCGCCACGCGGTTCACGAGGCCCCATTCGAGGGCGGTCTCCGCGTCGATGAAGCCGCCGCCGAAGAGCATCTCGGCGGCGCGCTTGCGGCCGAGGTTGCGCGAAAGGGCCACGGCGGGCGTGGAGCAGAAGAGCCCGAGGTTGATGCCGGATACCGCGAAGCGCGCGTTCGAGGACGCGACGGCGAGGTCGCATTGCGCGACGAGCTGGCAGCCTGCCGCGGTCGCGAGCCCGTTCACGACGGCGATGACGGGCTGGGGAAGGGCGACCAGCTTCTGCATCACCCGGCTGCACGCTTCGAACAAGGCCTGGACCTCGGCGCGCGATGGCAGCGCCCGCATCTCCTTCAGGTCGTGGCCCGAGCAGAAGGCGCTTCCGCTTCCGGTCACCAGGACCACGCGCACGCCCGGATCGCGGCCGATCGCCTCCAGTTCCCCGTCCAGGGCCGCGAGCAGGGACGCCGACAGGGCGTTGTACTGCCGCGGGCGGTTCAAGGTGAGCGTGGCGATCCCGTCCGAAGTCGAGCGCACCAGCACGGGCGCGGCAGCCTGGTCGTTCATGAGGTTTCTCCGGGAAATAGTCCTTGCCCTTGAATTATCTCAGGAATAACATCAGCTTGAGCTGGTTTTCTCCGCCCGCGGCGGCCTCAGGGGAGGCGGCTCGGAAGAAGAACAAGGGGTACCCTTCGATGACGGCAAGCGCGCGGCTGGCTGCGCGAGTCCTGGTTGCCTGTGCCGTGGCCTGCGCTTCGGCGGCATGGGCGGATCCCGCGGTGATCGAGCGCGCCAAGGCGGCGCTCGCGGCGGGCGATGCGAAACAGGCCTATGCCGATCTCGCGCCGCTCGGCAACCAGCTTTCCGGCCAACCCGAATACGACTACCTGCTGGGGGTGGCCGCACTCGACAGCGGGCGCATCGACGAGGCGATCATCGCCTTCGAGCGCGTGCTCGCCCTGATCCCGAACCATGCCGGGGCGCAGATGGACATCGCGCGCGCCTATTACGCCGCGGGCTCCTACGACCTCGCCGAGGCCGCGTTCCTGAGGCTCCAGGCGTCCAGTCCGCCGCCGGCCGCGCAGCAGGCGATCGAGCGCTACCTCGAGGCGATCAACTCGCGCAAGGCGCAGACGCGCGCGGGCTGGACGGGTTACGGCGAGCTCGGCCTCGGCTACGACTCGAACATCACCGGCGTGCCGCAGGACTTCGGCGCGGCCGCCGAGCAGTCCTTCGCCCTCGTGGGCGTGCAGCCCACCGGCAACTCGGTGAAGCGCGACGCGGCCTTCTTCCAGGGAGGCTTCGGGGCCGAGTACTCGAAGCCCCTGTCGCGCGGATGGAGCCTTTTTGCGGGCGGCGAGCTCCGCGGGCGTGCCTACCAGGACGAGAGCCTGTTCAATTCGGCAGCGGCGGATATGCGCCTGGGTGCGGCGCGCAACAGCGGCACCGACCAGTGGCGCGGGGCGCTTTCGTACCAGCACTTCGACCAGGAGGGCGACGCGCCCGGCGACCCCAAGCCGACCAACGACCGCCGCATGGGCGGGGCGAGCTTCGACTGGCGCCATGCCTCCGGCACGAAGACCCAGTACGGGCTCGGGCTGCAGTTCAACGCGGTGCGCTTCCGGACCAACGAGATCGAGGACTTCGACCAGGCGTTCGTCTCGGCCTCATGGCTCAGGAGCTTCGAGCGCGCCGGCGTGCCGCTGCTCTACCTCACGACCTTCGGCAGCTACGACAAGGCGAAGAACCAGTTCGCCGACGGCGAAACCGACAAGAGCAAGACGCTCTTCGGCGCGCGCGCCTACGTGCAGTACTCCTTCAGCCCGAAGCTGCAGGGTTTCACGGGGCTGGCACTCATCCACCGCCGCGACCTCGAGGATTTCGCGCGGTCCACGACGGTCGCCGACGGGCGCGACAACTACGGGGAGGCGATGCTCGGCCTCGCCTGGCAGTTCCGCGAGGGATGCGGCCTGAGACTCCAGTACATCTATTCGCGCAACGCCTCGAACATCGACATCTACGACTTCGACCGCCACGAGGTGTCGTCCACGATCCGCTGCGACATGTTCTGACCGGAGACGCCATGAAAGCCAAGCCCCTTCCGATGAAGCGCCTCGCGGCCGCCGCGATCGCAGCCCTCGTACCGTCGGCGGCGTGGCCTGCGGCGGGGGAGTTCACGTTCGTGGTGGGCGAGGTCGCACTCACCAAGGCGAACGGGCAGCGCGCGGTGCCCACTCGTGGCACCGCGGTGGATCCGGGCGACCGCATCACCACGGGCGCCAACGGCATGGCGCAGCTCACGATGGTGGACCAGGCGCGCCTGTCGCTGCGCCCGCGGACGCAGTTCGTGATCGAGGCCTACGGCGACAAGGCCGATTCGGCGCAGGGCGGGGTGCTCAACCTCATCAAGGGGACGCTGCGCGCATTCACCGGCCTCATCGCCTCGACCAACCGCGAGCGATTCGTGATGAAGACGCGCGTGGCGACGGTGGGCATCCGCGGCTCCGGCAACATCCTGTACGCATGCGAGGACAAGGAGTGCGACGAGAGCGTGGCCGGCCCTTCGGGCGCGCAGGGCGCGATCGCGGTGAACCACACGATCGACGGCAGCCACGAGGTCACGGGGGTGGGGCGAAGCTCCGAATCCTCGCTCGTCACGGGGCCCGGGCAGACGGTGCTCGTGGGCGCCGACCTCGCGCCGCGCTACGTTCCCACGCCGCGCTTCATCGCCGATGCCGCCGTCAACATGACGGGCGCGAAGGACTCGGCGGGAGGGGACAGCTCCGCCGAAACGCGCAACTTCTCGCCCTCGGATACGCCGGCGCTGGCGTTGCCCCAGACGCAGCCGCTGCTGGTCGGCAACAACGGGCTCGGGTTCGCCACCATCGACGCCTCCGCGAACACGGGAGCCGATCCGCTGCTCTTGCGCGACCTGGTGTATTCCCTGGGGTCGCCCCTCTATGGGCAATCGCTTCCTGCCGACGTCGTCCTGGACGCGGGCGGGGTGCGCTCGTATCGCGCCTATCCGGGCGGAGCGGTCAGCCCCACCATCGTCGGCGGCACCGCGGCCGACAACGGCAGCTTCGAGGGCGATGGGGCTTTGGTGAGCTGGGGGCGGTGGTCGAACGCCGCGTTGAGCTTCGGCGGGGGCGGGTCCGGCACTCCGATCAACGGCAGCATCCACTGGATCAATGCGCCGTCGGGTTATCCCACGTATCTCTCCGAGGTGCTCACCGGAAGCGCGGTGTACACGCTGATCGGGAACACCAACCCCACCAACCAGGCCAACGTGGCGGGCAGCCTCGGCTCCGCGAACCTCAACGTGAACTTCACCGCGCGCACCCTCGACTTCTCCGCCAACGTGAGCATGCCGGCGAGCGGCCCGGCGGGCGCGGCGAGCTGGGGGCTCGCGGCCAACAACGTGCCGATCGCGCTCAATTCCTTCTACGCCTCCACACAGGACCGCCTCATCATCACCAACAACGCCGGCGCGAGCTCGAGCAACACCAACGAGCTTTCGGGCAGCTTCCAGGGCGCATTCGTCGGCAACGGCCTTTCAATGGCCATCCTCGGCTACGGCGTCTCCGACACGACCTCCGAGAGCCTCGCCAACTGGCACTTCGTGAGCGGCGTGGCCGCTTTCGCCGGACCGCCCCGCAACCCCGGCGCGGAGTACGTCGAGGGCCGCGTGTCCGACGTGGAAGGCTCCCTGAGCCAGTTCGTCCAGACGTTCGCCACCACGAACCGGCCCGACGAGGTGGTAGTGAACGCCCAGGGGCAGGTCACCTCCTTCTCGGCGCCCTACGCCGATTTCGGCCCCCATGCGACCTACTCGATCGGCAGCGCGCAGGTGGTCGATTCCGGCCTGGATCCCGATACCGGCATGGTGTGGGGACGTTGGGGCGGCGGCGCAGCGACCGTCGAACGCAACGGACAATCGCGCCAGATCGCATTGGGCGAGCGGAGCCTGCACTACATCTTCGCCGGGACGCAGAGCGGCCCGGTCGCGCTGCCCCTGACCGGAACGGCGGTGTACGACGTCATCGGATCCACGCGACCGACGGACGTGCACGGCAACGTGGGGACGTTCAATTCGGCGGCGCTCAACGCCAACTTCACCGCACAGACCGTCGATGCGTCGGTCAACTTCGCGATCGCCGGGCACACGTGGAATGCACAGGCCTCGGGCATGCCGATCTATCGCAACCAGTACTTCTCGGGCTACTCGGGCACGCCGATCGCCGGGCTGCCGAACCCGGCCCCGGTCGTCATCACCTGCACCCCGAGCTGCGGCCAGGGCGCCAGCGGCAGCTTCGACGGCTTCTTCGCCGGCCGCAGCGGCGCTCGCGCGGGCATGATGTACAACATCGGCGGCAACCAGGGGGCCGTGGCCTTCGGCCGCCGCGGCGGCTGACAGGCTACGTCAAGGTCGTAAATCCCGCGTTTTGCGGGGGTTTTTTTCGTCCGCGCCTTGAAAGGTCGCCCGCGGGCGGTTAGCATGCTCGACGATTCGCCGTCCCGTACTACCTCGGCCGCACCCCCGATGAGCAGCGAAATAATCCTCGAGACACGAGGCCTCACGAAGGAATTCAAGGGCTTCGTCGCCGTCGACAACGTGAACCTCAAGGTGCGCCGGGGCACCATCCATGCGCTGATCGGCCCCAACGGGGCGGGCAAGACGACCACCTTCAACCTGCTCACCAAGTTCCTGCCGCCCACGCGCGGGCAGATCCTGTTCAAGGGCGAGGACATCACGGGCGAGCGGCCTTCCGACGTGGCGCGCCGCGGCATCATCCGCTCCTTCCAGATCTCCGCCGTCTTCCCGAACCTCACGGTGCTGGAGAACGTGCGCATCGCGCTGCAGCGCGGCCTCGGGACGAGCTTCCACTTCTGGAAGCGCGAGAAAACGCTCGCGGTGCTCAACGCCCGTGCGATGGAGCTGCTCGAGCGTGTGGACCTGGGCGGCTTCGCGAGCGTGAACGCCGTCGAGCTCGCCTACGGGCGCAAGCGCACCCTCGAGATCGCCACCACGCTCGCGATGGACCCGGAGCTCATGCTCCTGGACGAGCCCACCGCCGGCATGGGCCACGAGGACGTCGACCGCGTGAAGGCCCTCATCAAGGAGGTCGCGGCCGGCCGCACCGTGGTGATGGTCGAGCACAACATGAGCGTGGTTTCGGGCATCTGCGACACCATCACCGTGCTGCAGCGCGGCGCCGTGCTGGCCGAAGGCACCTACGCCGAGGTCTCCGCCAACCCGCAGGTGATCGAGGCCTACATGGGGTCGGCCGATGGCTGAAGAAGTCCTCAACCTCTCGGGCGTGAACGCCTGGTACGGCGAGTCGCACGTGCTGCACGGCGTGGACCTGGTCGTGCACAAGGGCGAGGTGGTGACGCTGCTGGGGCGCAACGGCGCCGGGCGCACCTCCACGCTCAAGTCGATCCTGGGCATGGTGGGCCGCCGCGCCGGCTCCATCAAGGTGAACGGCGTGGAAACCGTCACCTGGCCCACGTATCGCGTCGCGCACCTGGGGGTGGGTTATTGCCCCGAGGAGCGCGGCATCTTCTCCAGCCTCTCGGTGGAGGAGAACCTCACGCTCCCGCCGGTGATCGCCAAGGGCGGCATGCCGGTCGAGGAGATCTACGGCATGTTCCCCAACCTGCAGGAGCGCCGCAAGACGGCGCAGGGAACCAAGCTCTCGGGCGGGGAGCAGCAGATGCTCGCGATGGCGCGGATCCTGCGCACGGGGGCGAACCTGCTGCTCCTCGACGAGATCACCGAGGGCCTCGCCCCGGTCATCGTCCAGGCCCTCGCGCGCGTTATCGTGAAGCTGAAGGAACGCGGCTTCACGATCGTGCTGGTGGAACAGAACTTCAGGTTCGCCGCGCCGCTGGCGGACCGGCATTACGTGATGGAGCACGGAAAAATCGCGGAGACCTTCTCCGCGTCGGAACTCGAGTCGAAGACGCAAATGCTTCACGAGTACCTGGGTGTGTAGCTAGGCACAACTCTAGAGGAGCGAAGGGAACATGAAGATGAAACTGAAGGTACTGGCCGCCGCCGCGGCCCTGGCGCTGTCGGCCGGCGCCCACGCACAGATCTCCGGCAACGTCGTGAAGATCGGCGTGCTGAACGACCAGTCCAGCCTGTACGCGGACCTGGGCGGCCAGGGCTCGGTGCTCGCCGCGAGGATGGCCATCGAGGACTTCAAGGCGAAGGACAAGGGGCTCAACGTGGAGGTGGTCTTCGCCGACCACCAGAACAAGCCCGACGTGGGCTCGCAGGTGGCGCGCCGCTGGTACGACGCCGAGGGCGTGGACGCGATCTTCGACGTCCCGAACTCCGGCGT
>CAMPHL010000135.1 GCA_946885905.1 uncultured Pseudomonadota bacterium
ACATCGGGCACGTCGATCTCGTCTGCCAGATCTCGTCGCCGCATCGCATCGCCACGTTCCTGCAGCGCATCGGGCGCTCCGGCCACTACATCGGCGGCGTGCCCAAGGGGCGCATCTTCCCGCTCACCCGCGACGACCTCATCGAATGCGCGGCCATGATTCGCGCGGTGGCCGATGGCGAGCTCGACCGCGTGTTCGTCCCGGACCAGCCGCTCGACGTGCTCGCACAGCAGGTCGTGGCGGAAGTGTCCGCCGCCGAGGAGTGGGACGAGGAGGAGATGTACGGCCTCGTCCGCCGGGCCTATCCGTACCGCGCCCTCGCCCGGGAAGATTTCACGGACGTGGTCGACATGCTCGGCAAGGGCTTCGCGACCCGGCGCGGGCGGCGCGCGGCGCTGATCCACCACGACACCCACAACCGGAAGCTGCGCGCGCGCAAGGGCTCGCGCATGAACGCGATCATGAACGGCGGCGCGATCCCCGAGGTCTTCGACTACAAGGTCGTGCTCGAGCCCGAGGGCCACTTCGTCGGCACCATCAACGAGGACTTCGCGATCGAATCGCTGCCCGGCGACGTGTTCCAGCTCGGCAACACGTCGTGGCGGATCCTGCGCATCGGCAACGGCGTGGTGCGCGTGGCCGACGCGAAGGGACAGCCGCCCTCGATGCCGTTCTGGCTCGGCGAGGCGCCCGCGAGAAGCGACGAGATGAGCGCGGCCGTTTCGAAGCTGCGCAAGGCGGTGGACGAGCTGCTGCCCGGCCCGGACGAGCCGCGCAAGGATGGCGAGCTCGATGCCGCGGCAGGCTTTCTGCAACGCGAATACTTCCTCTCCCCCGGGGCCGCTCGGCAGGTGGCGACATACCTCGGGGAAGCCAAGCGCAGCCTCGGCGTCGTGCCCACCACCGACACGATCGCCCTCGAGCGTTTCTTCGACGAATCCGGCGGCATGCAGCTCGTGCTGCACGCCCCGTTCGGCAGCCGCATCAACCGGGCCTGGGGGCTCGCGCTGCGCAAGAAGTTCTGCCAGGGATTCAACTTCGAGCTGCAGGCCGCCGCCACCGAGGAAGGCCTCATCCTGTCGCTCAGCACCGTGCACTCCTTCCCCCTCGAGGAAGTGCTCCGGTACCTGCACCCGAGCTCGGTTCGCGAGACGCTCACGCAGGCGATCCTGCAATCGCCGATCTTCGAGACCCGGTGGCGCTGGAGCTCGACGCTTGCGCTGGCCGTGCCGCGCAACCGCGGCGGCGCCCGCGTCCCGAACCAGTTGCAGCGCATGTTCAGCGAGGACGTGCTGCAGGCGGTCTTCCCCGACGCGGTCGCGTGCCAGGACAACCTGCAGGGCGCGCGCGAAGTGCCCGACCATCCGCTGGTGAACCAGGCGCTCAAGGACGCGCTCGAGGAAGCGGTCGATGCGAGCGGCCTCGAGCGCCAGCTCGAGCGCCTCTACGCGGGCGAGATCTCCGCCGTCGCGCGAGACACGCCGGAGCCCTCGGTGTTGAGCCACGAGCTGCTCAATTCGGCGGTCTACACGTTCCTGGACGATGCGCCGCTCGAGGAGCGCCGCACGCGTGCCGTCCATACGCGCCGCGCCACCGAAGTGCGCAATGCCGACGACCTGGGCGCCCTGGATGCGCAGGCGATCGAGCGCGTGCGCCAGGAGGCGTGGCCGATCGCCAACACGCCCGACGAAATGAACGACGCCCTCATGGTGGCGGGCTTCATCGGAGCTGGCCCCGGGCTGGCGCGAGTTGCTCGAGCAATTGGGACCGCGGGCGGTGCAAAAGGACGGCGCATGGTTCGCGCTCGAACGCGCCGACGACGAGCCGATCGAGATCACGGCGAGCCGGCTCGAGGTCCTGGGGCCCGTCCAGGACGCAACGATGCCCTCGGAGCTCCTGGTGATGCTCGAAGGCCAGGGTCGCATCCTCCGGGGCCGCTTCACGCCGGGAACGCCGGTCGTCGAATGGTGCGACCGGCGCCTGCTCGCCCGCATCCACCGCTACACCCTCTCGCGCTTGCGCGCCGAGATCGAACCGGTCACGCCCGCCGACTTCATGCGCTTCCTCACCCACTGGCACCACGCCGCCGCCGAAGACCTGGTGCGCGGTGCGGAAGGCGTGGCCGCGGTGGTGGAACAGCTCGAAGGCTTCGAGCTGGCCGCGGTCGCGTGGGAGCACGACGTGCTGCCGGCTCGCGTGGCCGATTACGGCGCCGAGCAGCTCGACCGGCTCTGCTACAGCGGCCGCGTCGTGTGGGGCCGGCTCACGCCCGGCACGAAAGCGACGCTGCGCACCTCACCCATCGCGTTGCTGCTGCGTGAGCACGCGCCACACTGGGTCTCCGGGGCGGATGGAGCGTCACTCACCTCCGAGGCGGCGGCCGCAAGGGATGCGTTGGCCAGCCGCGGGGCGTCGTTCTTTCACGAGCTGGTGCAGGCCACGGGGCTTCTGCCTGCACTGGTGGAACGTGGGCTGGCGGAGCTGGCGGGCGCCGGCATCGCGACCGCCGACGCGTTCGCCGGGCTCCGGGCGTTGCTCGCACGCCAGGACAAGAGGCGCGAGCTGGTGCAAGCCGCGGGACGCTGGTCCCTGCTCAGCCACGAGCGCACCGAAAACTACGAGCTGATCGCGCGCACGCTGCTGAAGCGTTACGGGGTGGTCTTCCGCGTGCTGCTGCAACGGGAGACCAACCTGCCGCCGTGGCGCGAGCTGGTGCAGGTCTATCGCAGGCTCGAGGCCCGCGGCGAGATCCGCGGCGGCCGCTTCGTGGCCGGATTCGGCGGCGAGCAGTTCGCCGCGCAGGACGCCGTGGGCAGGCTGCGCGCCGTGCGCAAGAGCGAGAAGCTGGGCGAGCGCATCGTGGTATCCGCGGCCGATCCGCTGAACCTCGTGGGCATCGTCACGCCCGAGGCGCGCGTGCCTGCGGTCCACACGAATCGCGTGTTGATGGAAGATGGATTGCCCATCGCGGCCCTCGAAGGCGGCGAGGTGCGCCGGCTTGCCGCAACCACGCTCGACGACGAGCAGCTCAAGGCGGCCCTGAGGCAGCCGCGACGCCGCCTCACGGCCCAGCTGCACCCGCGCACGTTGCGCGGCCGGGAAGCCGAGGCGATGGCCAACCGCACGCTGCACTGACGCACACCGCCCGAGCCTCACTGCATCTTGCCGAACTTCCCGCCGTTGAAGTCCTCGATCGCCTTCACGATCTCTTCGCGCGTGTTCATCACGAAGGGGCCGTAGCCCACGACGGGCTCGTCGATCGGCTCGCCGGCGAGAAGCAGCACCTTGGCGTCGTTGTTGGCCTCGATCGTCACGCCCTGCCCCGCCGTACCCAGGGTGGCCATCTGCGCCGCGCGCAGCACGGTGTCGCCATTGATCTGCACCGTGCCGGCCAGCACGACCACTTGCACGGTCCAGCCCTCGGGCTGCGAAAGGTCCACGGCCTTTCCCGGCTTGATGCGCACGTCCCAGACGTTCATCGGCGTGAACGTGCGGGCGGGCCCCTTGTGGCCGTCGTACTCGCCCGCGATGAGGCGCACGACGCCGGAATCCTCGGGAAGCGCCACTGCGGGAATCCGTGCGTTCGTGATCGCCTGGTATCCGGCGGGCGCCATCTTGTCCCTGGCCGGGAGGTTCACCCAGAGCTGCGCCATCTCGAAGGCGCCGCCGCGCTTGCCGTACGCCGCCGAGTGGAACTCCTCGTGGAGGATGCCGGCGCCGGCCGTCATCCACTGCACGTCGCCGGGGCCGATCACGCCCCCACCGCCGGTCGAGTCGCGATGCTCGACCTCGCCGTCGTAGACGATGGTCACGGTCTCGAAGCCGCGGTGCGGATGCTCGCCCACGCCACGGCGGTGCTCGGTGGGCGCGAACGTGGTGGGCGCGGCGTAGTCGAGCAGCAGGAAGGGGCTGATCGCCTTCGTGTCGCCGGTATAGCCGAACATGCCGTGGACGGGGAATCCATCACCGACCCAGTGGCGGTTGGGGGCGCTGCGCGTGGCGAGGACTTGCTTGGGTGTGCTCATGGATGGGATATGGGGACGCCGGGGGCGGCTGCAAAGCATGCCGATGGTAAATTGACCCTCTCGACGAAGGAGGATGCCATGGCGGACAGGAAGACGATCGCAGTTGTCGGCTCGACGGGCGCCCAGGGGGGCGGAGTCGTGCGCGCCATCCTCGCGGATCCCTCGGGCGGCTTCGCGGCCCGCGCCATCACGCGCAAGGCCGATTCGGACAAGGCCAGGGCGCTGGCCACGGCGGGCGCCGAAGTCGTCGCCGCCGACCTCGACGATGCGGCGAGCCTCGAGAAGGCTTTCGCCGGCGCCTACGGCGCCTTCTGCGTCACCAACTTCTGGGAGCACTTCTCGCCCGAGAAGGAGCAGGCGCAGGTGCGCAACATGGCCGACGCCGCGCGCGCCGCGGGCCTCGAGCACGTCGTGTGGTCCACGCTCGAGGACACGCGCCGCTGGGTGCCGCTCTCGGACGACCGCATGCCCACGCTGGGGGGCAAGTGGAAGGTCCCGCACTTCGACGGCAAGGGTGACATCGACCACGTGTGGAAGGACCTGGGCGTGCCGACCACGAACCTGCTCACCTCGTTCTACTGGGAAAACTTCATCTACTTCGGCATGGGCCCGAAGAAGGGCCCCGACGGCAAGCTCGCCATCGCGTTCCCGATGGGGGATCGCAAGCTCTCGGGCATCGCGGCGGGCGACATCGGCGCGGCCGCCTACGGCATCTTCAAGGCGGGCGGCGAGTACATCGGCAAGACCGTCGGCATCGCCGGCGACCACGTCTCGGGCAAGGACATGGCCGCGGCGTTCACGCGCGAGCTCGGCCAGCCGGTGGGCTACGTCGACATGAAGCCCGAAGACTACCGCGCGCTCGGCTTCCCGGGCGCGGACGACCTCGGCAACATGTTCCAGTTCTACCGCGACTTCAACGACGATTTCATGGCCGCGCGCCCCCTCGACAGGTCGCGCAGCCTGAACCCGAAGCTGCAGTCGTTCGACCAGTGGCTGAAGGCCAACGCGAAGGCGATACCGATCACCTGACGCCTAGCGGCCCTCGTACGCCCGTTCGAGGGCCGCGATGTCGAACTTCTTCATCGGCAGGAAGGCCTGGACGACCCGCGCGACCTTCCGCGGGTCCTTGTCCTTCATCATCCGGTCCATCACGCGCGGCACGATCTGCCAGGAGACGCCGAACTTGTCCTTGATCCAGCCGCACTGCTCGTACTTCGGGTCGGAGGAGAGCTTCGCGGTGTAGCGATCGATCTCCTCCTGGCTGTCGCAATGGATCATGAAGGAGATCGCCTCGTTGAACTTGAAGAGCGGTCCCGCGCTGATCGCCTGGAAGGGCTGGCCGCACAGGGTGAACGAGACGACGTCGCAATCGCCCGAGGGGGTGTCGTGGATCGTCGTGACGTTGTCCACGTGGGAGTCGGGCAACACCGAGCAATAGAACTGCGCCGCTTCCTTCGCTTCCTTGTCGTACCAGAGGTGGGGGACGATCTTCTGGACGCTGGCCATTTCGGGGGTCCTTTCGTGGGGATTGGGAAGATGCTACCCCTGGTCGTTTGGCCGACCCCGGATTCGACATCGCCTCTCAGGCCGTGGCGGCGACTGGTGCCGCCTGGGCTGCCGGTGCCGGCCTGCCCAGCTTGCCGAAGAGCGCTTCCAGGATGCGGTCGAACAGCGACTCGTCCGGCTCGCCCGCGAGGAGGACCACATCGCCCAGGCCGATGCGCTTGGCGAGCATGGTGCGCGAGCACTCGTAGACCTTGTTGCCCTGGCGGTCCACGAAAAGGAAGTGGCTCTTCAACGGGCTCACGTAGTGCAGGCGGGCGGGACGTTCGGTGTGCTGCTGCCGGTCCTCGATCGAGACCCATTTGCCCACCACGAGAGCCGCGGGCAAGCGGATCTTCTGCGCGGGGCGCTCCCGCTTGACCGGCCGGGACGAGACGAGCTTGAGCGCCGGAGGGCCGGCCGGGACGGTGAAGTCCAGGTCCTCGTCGCTCACCTCGACCTTGCCGCCGCCGAAGGGATTCTCGACGTCGAGCGCGCGGGTGAAATCGAGCCTGGCCGGCGGCACCGGTTTCGCGCTCTTCGAGGGCTCCGCCGGCATGTGCAGCGCCGTGCGCAGCGCCGACTTGTGGCACTCCATGAGCCGCTGGAAGAACTCGCTCGCGACCGCGTCCTCGATACCGCCTTCCTTCACGCCCGCGCGCAGGCCCACCAGCAGCGCGGGGATGGCCCGCGTGAGGGCGCGGTGGTCCTCGATCGTGGGCTTCGGCTGGACGCTCCAGAGCAGGCGGTCGGTGAGCTCGAAGGCGGCCTTCCAGGCGGCGCTTTCCCGGCCGTCGCGCGCGCGCAGGACCACCAGGTACTTGATCCACTGGTGCGCGAGGAACTCGAAGAGCGCATGCGGCATCTCGGGGTACGCCGCGACGCGTGCGCGCAGCTCCTCCTGCACCTCCGATTTCGCGACCGCGAGCCGCTCGACCTGCTCGAGGCTGCGCTGCGTGGCTTGCATGCGCACCGCGATCTGCGCGTCCTCGGCGGCGATCAGCGCCTCGATCTGCAGGCGTGTGGTGTCGAACACCTCCACGTTGTCCTGGAAGTGCTGGGTCAGCGCCTCGATGTGCCCCTGGAGCGTCTTGTACACGGGGCTGTCGGCGCCGAGGCTTCGCGGCAGGCGCTGGCCGAGCTGCCCCAGGGCGTCCAGCAGGCGGCGCGCCGGATGCTGCTTGCCGCTGAAGAGCTCCTTGTCCGCGAGCGCGACCTTGAGGATCGGCAGTTGCAGCCGGCCCAGCAGGCCCTTCATCGCGAGCGACAGCTTCGGGTCGTCGAAGAGCGTGTCGAACAGCATCGACACGATCTCCAGCGTCATCGCGTCGACCTGGCCCATCGCGGCGCCGACGCTCGACTGCTGGAGGTGGCGCAGCACGTTGGTGAGGTTGCCCGCATCGGCGAGGATGGGAGTGAGCTGGGATGCGGCCCGGGCATCGAGCGCGCTCAAGTCGCCGCGTTGCAGCTTCGTGAGCGAACCCATGATC